>JAEXXW010000350.1 GCA_023405565.1 Pseudomonadota bacterium | reverse complement strand
TCGATGCGATCAGTCGCGATGAATGGGAACAATTCGAATTCATTTGCAAGCTTGATCTGGATCTCGACATACCGCACGGATACTTCGAAGAGATCATTCGTCGCATGCGGGCCGAGCCGCGGCTTGCGACGTGCAGTGGATCGCCTTACTTCCAGGCGCCGAACGGCGCGATGGTCAGTGAGGCGTGTGGCGAAGAGACGTCGGTCGGAATGATCAAGTTCTACCGGCGATCGGCCTGGGAGGAAATTGGCGGATTCATTCGTGTTCTAACCTGGGACGCCGTCGATTCCCATCGCTGCCGGATGTACGGCTGGTATGCGTGCAGCTGGGACGAGCCCGCCATCCGTTTTCACCATCTGCGGCCGATGGGATCGAGCCATATCAGCTGGTGGACAGGCCGCGTTCGCCACGGGGCAGGGCAGTGGTTCATGGGAACAACGCCGCTATATATGCTTGCCAGCGGCCTCTATCGGATGACACGCCCTCCGTATTTCGTCGGCGGGATGGGAATGCTGTGGGGCTATTTCCGTTCCATGATCACCAATAAGCCGCGATACGACGATGGCGATTTTCGGGCGTTCCTGCGCAGATATCAGTATGCCTGTCTTCTGTTGGGAAAAAAACGCGCGACCGAACGTCTGAACAGACAGCAATACGATGTCTGGGCGCGTAACCATAGTAATGCGGTTTCCCGCAATGCAGGTGGAGATTCTGCAAAGCTCGTCGAGCAGGTGCGGTAGCCGGTCGATCCGGCAATCGACGGAAACGGTGGAATGTGAGATCGATCGGATGCATGCTCGTCTCGATAGAGCCGACGGTCGTCCAGGATGGCATCGCGTTGGTGGGTGGTTGCGACCGGCTTTTATAATTGCCGGGTTGTTCGTGACACTGAGCGTCTCACAGTCTATGGCGCAAAATGAAGCAGATCGATCATCCTTTTTGAAGACCGGGAGGCAGATGGCGGCGCCAGAGAGAGTGTTTATTTCGGGCCATAGCCTTTTATCTGATCCGATTCCGTCCGATCTGGCTGCCATTGCCTCAAGCCTCGGGCATCCGTTCATTTGGAGGAGGCAGTATCTTGAGGGGTCTTCGATCAAGCGCCGTAGTTTCGGGGACGATACGGAAGGGCAGTCATGGTCCGGTTATACAAAAGGTCTGACCCAGGCAGATCGAGCCGTCAGTGTTCTTGATGAGTTACGCCGGCCAGAAGGGCATCCCGACAAGCCGTATGACGCCTTGCTCATCACGGAACAGCATAGCGTTCTCATATCCCTGGTGTGGAACGAAACGCCGCGCTATTTGCGTGACTTTCACGATCGCTTCATCGCCCAAAACCCGAACGGGACGACATTCTTCTATGAGCCCTGGCTGTCTATAGACAACAAGAACGATCCTCGTGGTTGGATCGCCTATGAGCGTGCGGCGGATCCGGTATGGCGTTGTATTGTGGAGCAGACCAATGCTGCGATTTCGTCTGACGGAAGACGCGGCAGGATAAGGTTTATTCCCGTAGCGCTTGCCCTTGCGGACCTGATCGAGCGTGCAACCCAATCGCAAGGCGTGCCCGGCATCACGCGTGAAAGCGTTCGTGCGACGGTGGACAGCCTTGTTGCCGATGATGTGCATCTCACGCGGTTGGGAAAATATTATGTGGCATTGGTCACATTCGCATTCCTGTCCGGCATATCTCCACATGGCGCATGGCATCCAGCGGATGTGTCTCCTGAGCAGGCCGCAGTGCTTCAGGATGTCGCCGGCTCATTTGCCGCGAAAGCGCCGCCGTCCGTCATGTCGCTTCAGGACTGTCGCGATTACGTTCGAAAAACATTCTTGTGGAGGTATCTGAGATACGAAGTCGCAACAGGCTGGCGTGGAGAGCGAGGCTTTTTCGCTTCATTATACCTTGGCGCACGACTGGCGTTTCAATGGTACCGGCTCTTTTCCGCCGATGGACCTGAAAATCCCTTTGGCGCGGCGGCTCATCCTCGCTCCTGACGCAGTCAGCGGTCCTGGTCGTTTCACGACGGGTTAAAGTGTGCTTGCGCCCGGACCGTTTGTCGTTCGCTGGATCTTGATCTGATGTGCGACACCGAATGTCATGCCAAAGGTAATCATCAGCACATACTGAACTTCCTTGATGACGATGATGTATTCGAAGAATGAATGGGCATAAGCGGTCATCATCGCGACGGCCAGACCGAGAAGCAGGTCTCCGCGCAAATCTCTTCTGTTCGATATCAGGGCGTATTTCAACGCGATGAACAGAGGGTAGAGTGTCAAGATGATGAAGGACATCATCCCGAAATAGCCAGCTTCCGCACCGGCAAGCAGGTAGGCGTTATGAACCGTGTTGTTCAGGCTTCCTTCGATTGGCGCGACACCGTTGCTGACGGAGTAGCCATGATTTTTACCGATGTATGAGTAGTGATTGACGCCGACCCCGAAGGGGTTAGCCGAAAGGATGGAGACCGCAGTGCGGTTGAATGCGGCGCGTTCGTCGTATTCGTCGTCCATGAGCGGCGCGGCGTCGAACCTGCGCTCCAGCGAGGTGTGAGCGATAGGGGCAGCGATAGCGACAACAACAACGCCTGCAAGGCCCATCAACACCTTCCAGCTGGAAGGTCTGCGTGCCAGTGAAAGAAGATAGGTCGTCGCGAACCCGAAAAGCGAGAATCCAAGTGCGGCGCGTGAGGCGATAAGCGCAGCTATGGCGAGGCCCATCATGGGAGTCAGGACGTACTGGATCTGCCGTTGCCCGGCCAGATAGAGGGCAAAGTGCGGGAAGACGACCATGTGAATGATCAAACCCAAGGTGTTTCGGTGCACGAAAGTGCCGGAGGGCTCGACAATGTGAAGTCCGAATTTCTGCCAGAACACGGTGACCGCCTGAATGCCGAGGCCGATGGCGAGCCCTTTCATCAATTGGTTGGCGGTGTTTTGCTCGGTGCAGCCTTTTGCGACCACGATCGCAAAGAAATACATCCGTATGAATTGCCAGACATAGAAAATGGCCGCGGGGGGCTTCTCGGCCTGGAGCACGGAAAGGGAGATCGCCGTCAGATAAAGGATGAAGGGGAGCTGGTAGTGAATGCTCACTTTCTTGTTCTTGACAGAGAAGAATAGGGCGACCGCGATCAGATCGATCACCGTGATCTGAAAGCCTGGAACATAGCTGAACCAGATCTGATCCCACGTGACGATCGCGATACTCATGAATGGAGTGACAACCAGCATGAAGGGCATGATGCCCAGCAGGAGCCAGACTTTGTCGCGAAGGCCGGGATTGCTTCGGAGAAGAAGGGAGAGGGGCACAATCCCGATAATGCCGATGGCAAGCGCGATAAATTTCATGGAAGCCGGCTCATCCAGAAGGCGGCAGGCTTTTGTGAGCGCGATGTTGCATGAGGTCTGTGCATCGTCAGCCGGGTGGCGCGTCCTGTGCTATCGGGCCATACGGCCTCTTCATTTCGGGATTTGCCGATCCGGATCGCTCCTGTCGCCGCAGTCACGCAAATGCTCTTCGGATTATGATCGTTCTCTGTCGTGAACGTGAAGGTAAAGCCACATGGCAGCGGTCGTCGCAATCGTCTGCTGAACCGTATATTCCTGCTGCATAACAAGCAGCGGGTGCTCGATCAGATATTCATAGAATGGCATAGCGAATCGATTGGGAGAAATCCTTCTGCGTTCGGCATTCTCCTTCGTCCCGCTGACAGGCAGCGGTGACCAGTAAGGGCCGAAAATCCAGTCGTGCGCTGTTTGCGATTGGGGGGCCCAGCCGTAAATTGTGATGCCGTCCGGTGCCTTCACGCCCATCGCCCGGTGATCTTCGTGGAGGGGATGGCGGATGTTTCTCTTGCCAAGGCCTGTGGTGAAGCTCAATCCGACCTGATTGGCTCCGAGAATTTGGGCAGATGCGACTTGCATGGTGCGAAGAAGGTTCCGGTCGCGACTGATCTGATGAGCCCGAATGAACGTCTGCGTCTGGTTGTAGTCCGGCGCCAGCCCCTGTCCCCAGCCAATGGGTGCGAAGGGATGCTTCATGGCGGGATAAGCCACCACGGCTTGCGCTTTGGCCGTTAATTGGGCCTCCCTCTGGAAGGCCTTGGCGATCTGGTCCTGCAACGCCTTATTGGCTGTCGGGCTTTGGGCTTTGTAATATTCCCAGGCCCCGTCCGCGTTATGCCGGTACAGGCTTTTCTGGACGGGCCAGGCTGCTTCAAAGATCGTCCTGTATTCGTCCCCGCCGGTCAGCCGGAAAAGTGCGCCGGCTGCGGCCGCGCGGTATTCGGACGATGCATTCTGGATCTTTGCCGAACGGCTCTCCCAGGATGTCTCACGAAAAGTGCTGTTCGCGGCGGCAATGGACTTGGCTTCGGCATAGTAGCGCTCGGGATCACGGTTGATGCGTTCGGCGGCCTGCCAAGCATCGATTGCGCTCTGGCGGAAGACCTCCGCTGCCCGAACCTTCCCAAGATTTTGCAAAACGCCTGCCAGTTTGGCGGCGCCGCCAATATATCGGTATGTCGAAATATGGTCGGGCGCATAGGCAAATACGGTCAGGTGTTCCAGAAAGCTCGGGACACCAAGCAGCGGATGGGCAGAGCTCTCTATCCCGCCGCGGATGCTGCCATCGGGCAATTGCAGGCGGCGAAAAAAATCAAGCGTCCAGATGGCCTCGTGCAGGATATCGGGCAGGTCATCGAGGTCTGCGTAAAGCTCATGATCGAGCAGCTCACTTGATTTCGGGATACCAAGCGCAACGGCTTTCATCGAATCGGGTGAGCTTTCAAACACGTCGAGCATCAGGATACTGACATCGATATGGTCGATGCGCCGGTCCCAATCGCCCGCGTCCATGTATCCGCCCCAGTAAGATGACGGAGCGGTGTTGCTCGTGATCCACGGGGACTTGCCGCCATCATCGGCCGTCACGAACCCAAGCTCGGAATTCGATGTCCAGTGCAGGGGGAGCTTCGAAAGATAAACGGTTGTGTTTGCGCCAGGCCTGAACGCGACCGGACGTGTAAAACCAAACCGGCCGTCAAGGGCTATTCCGCTTCTGTGATTATACAGGCCGCCAATGGACGTCTTGCCGGCCTGCAACCAGATGTCTTCGCCGATATCGAATGCATCGGAGA
>JAEXXW010000332.1 GCA_023405565.1 Pseudomonadota bacterium | reverse complement strand
CGCCTGCACCGACACATCCAGTCCGCCGGTCGGCTCATCCATAAAGACCAGCCGCGGCCCGGAGACGAGATTGCGCGCGATTTGCAAACGCTGGCGCATGCCACCCGAGAAGGTCCGTGGCGCATCGTCGATGCGGCCTGTATCGATCTCGACCCGCTCCAGCCACTGCGATGCTGATTTTCGAATATTGCCGTAGTGGCGCTGGCCGATCGCCATCAACCGTTCGCCGACATTGGCGCCGGCAGACACGCTCATCCGCAAGCCCTGCGCCGCATCCTGATGCACGAAGCCCCAGTCGGTGCGAAACAGGAAGCGTCGCTCCGCTTCGCCAAGTTCGGCCAGATCGCGGGTCACGCCGTCGCGCATGCGATAGAGGAGATGGCCGGCATCGGCCTCGAGCTGGCTTGAAAGGAGCTGCAGCAGCGTCGATTTCCCGGAGCCGGATTCACCGACAATCGCGAGCACTTCGCCTTCGTAGAGTTCGAGCGAAACGTCACCGCAGCCCAGGCGGTGGCCATAATATTTGGTCAGACCGGCTGCGATCAGAAGCGGCTGTTCATCCCCCGAAGGCGTCATGCAGGCGCTCCCTCCAGTGAGACGCGGAAGCTGAAACCGTGCTGCTCAAGACCGAGCCTTTCATAGAAGGCATGCGCACGTTCGCGTTTCGCGTTCGACGACAGCACCAGCTTGTAACAGCCCCGCTCGCGGCTTTTGGCCATCGCGAAATCCATCATGCGCCGACCGATCCCCTCGGTCTGCAGAGCGGGATCGACAACCACGTCCTCAACGATCGCCGAAGGTGCTCCTTGATGGCCGAGATTGTCCATGATCAGCAACGCGAAGCTGCCGACAATCTGACGATCATGTTCCGCGACATAGAGTGTGTAGTCAGGATAACGCGCGAATCTCGCATGGATCCGTGCCGCATCTTCCAGCGGAAGGACATGGCCGTTATCGAATGCCGGTTGCGCATAGAGCGAAAGAACACCGGGAAGATCGGTTGGCCTAGCCGGCCGGATATCAAGCAAGCCGTCTCTAGACATGACCGCGCGCTCCCGCATCGGACCATGGTACATCGCTGCTGACATCCTTGCGATTCGCCGCGCAGAAATCTGTATCGGAGCAGACAAATATGCGCCCGCCCTTGTCGTCGGTGATGACTTCGTCGAGGAAGGTGTGATCCGCCCCGCATAGCGCGCAGGTTTCGTCGGTGCGGCTGGCTTCGAAGGGATGATCCTCGAAATCCAGCGACACGACCTGCGTGTAGGGGGGGATGGCGTAGATGCGCTTTTCGCGACCGGCACCGAAGAGCTGCAGCGCCGGGCAATTGTCCATCTTCGGGTTATCGAATTTCGGCGTCGGCGATGGGTCCATCACGTAGCGGCCATCCACTTTCACCGGATAAGCGTAGGTCGTCGCGATATGACCGTGGCGCGCGATGTCTTCATACAGCTTCACGTGCATCAGACCGTAATCTTCGTGCGCGTGCATGCGGCGTGTTTCCGTCTCGCGCGGCTCGAGAAAGCGGAGCGGTTCGGGGATCGGTACCTGATAGACCAGCACCTGATTGTCAGCGAGCATGGCTTCCGGAATGCGGTGCCGCGTCTGTATCACGGTTGCTTGGCTTGTGTGCGTGGTTGTTTCGACACCAGAGGTTTTCTTGAAAAACTGTCTGATCGATACCGCATTGGTCGTGTCATCCGAGCCCTGATCGATGACCTTGAGCACATCGTCAGGCCCGAGAATGGCGGCGGTCACCTGGACGCCGCCGGTGCCCCAGCCATACGGCATCGGCATTTCGCGGCTCGCAAACGGCACCTGATAGCCGGGAATCGCGATCGCTTTCAGGATCGCGCGCCGGATCATGCGCTTGGTCTGCTCATCGAGATAGGCGAAGTTGTAGGTCGGCGCGTTCATTCGGCGGCCTCGCGCATGCTATTTGCATCGTCGACGCAACCTGTCTGTGCAATCGCCTCGCGCATCCGCCGTACCAGACCAAGCTCGGCCTGGAAATCCACATAATGCGGCAGCTTCAGATGCTCGACAAAGCCGGTTGCCTGCACATTGTCGGAATGCGACAGCACGAATTCCTCGTCCTGCGCGGGCGCCTTGATGTCCTCACCGAGTTCACGCGCACGCAGCGAACGATCAACCAGTGCCATCGACATGGCCTTGCGCTCGCTGTGACCGAAGGTCAGGCCATAGCCGCGCGTGAAGCGCGGCAGCTCGGTCGCCGAACCCTTGAACTGGTTGATCATCTGGCATTCGGTGACCGTGATGGACCCGAGCGGGACGGCAAAACCGACCTCTTCCGCGAAGAACTCGACCTCGACCTCGCCGAGACGGATTTCACCGGCAAAGGGGTGGGTGCGGCCATATCCGCGTTGCGTCGAATAACCGAGTGCGAGCAGGAAGCCTTCATCACCGCGGGCCAGGTTCTGGAGACGCAACTCGCGGCTGGCAGGGAATTCCAGCGGCTCGCGGGTCAGGTCTTCAACAGGCTGATCCGGGACAGCGAGGGGGGAGCGCTCGATCAGATCATCTGCTCCCAGAAGATCGGTCACGCGCGGCATCGTCTGCGATGAGGCCTCGGCAACCGCGGGTTCTTCCGGCCTCGTGTCTTCAGTCAATGCCGTATCGAGCAGCCGGTGCGTGTAATCGAATGTCGGGCCAAGCACCTGACCGCCGGGAATATCCTTGAATGTCGACGAGATGCGCCGGCGAACCTGCATCGCCGCCGTATCGAGCGGCTCCGACGAGCCGAATCGCGGCAGCGTGGTGCGATAGGCGCGCGCAAGGAAGATCGCTTCGATGAGATCGCCGCAAGCCTGCTTCACAGCCAGCGCCGCAAGCTCGCGGTCATACAGCGAACCCTCGCACATGACGCGATCGACCGCACGACCAAGCTGCTCCGAAATTTGCGACAGGCTCAGTTCCGGTGTGGCTTGGTCGCCGCGCCGCTCGTGCGCGAGCAGTCGATGCGCGTTCTCGATCGCCTTCTCGCCGCCCTTGACCGCAACATACATGACTAGGCGCTCCCTTCGATGCGGGTGGATCTCGGGATGGCGGCCACCGCGTCATCCGTCACCAGCAGCACATCGACACCACGTGGAAACAACGCGCGGTTATCGACCATCTGACGAATGAAGCAGTCCGGCAGCGGTCCTGCCGATAGCGTCTGCATGCCCGCGATGCCTGGCCCCCGCAACATCATCGTCAGGCCCGATAACAGGCTTTCGACCTGCAGGATCAGTGTCGTGGAGCGATCCGGATAATCCGGTGCTCCGAGCGCGAAGGCCATGAAATCGGGCGCTTTCGCGGGATCCGTAATCAGTGCAAAGGCCGCCTGTTGCGGATCACTCACGATAGGCGCTCCGGTATGAAAGCGAAGCCAACGTGAAACATCTTCCGCATCGGTCAGCGACCGGTCGAGCCAGACCGGTGTTTCATAATCAAACAACGTCAGTGCAGCTGCAGCTGAGCCGGCCGACATCGGCGCCGGCGGCGATAGGCGGCGATCCAGCGCCTGAACGATGCCAGGTCTCGACATCGCCTGCATCACGACACGGAAAACCGCCTGCGCATCGAGAACGGGCTCGATAAAGGCCGGCGCAAGTGAGGACACCATCGCCTAATTCTCCCCCCGCACCATGGTAAAGAAATCAACTCGTGTTGCTGCCGTGCGCCGATCTGTTTCCGCGCGCTCCGCATCGAGGCGTATCCGCACGGGCCTCAGGACATGACGCTCGATGACATCGCGATGCAGGTCGCTCTGCCACAGCGCGTCGCACATGGCAGCGAGCCTCGCTTTGTCCTGGTCGCGACCCAGGGCGTAGGAAATCCCGACCTCGCCCGAATCCAATTGTACGGCGCAGCGGGTTACGGTCGATTCCCCGATATTGAATGGAGCGCCATCACCACCAATACGCCCGCGCAACATCACAAGGCCGGTTTCCGGCGGCCGCAGTTCCGTGTGCTGAACAACTTCTCCTATGGCGTTCAAACCGTCCGCAATTTCCTGCAGTGTTGCCTTGGCGAGAAGCTGCAGAGCCTCCTGCCGGGCACGGTCAGAAGTGGGAGTTGGTTCTGTCAACGCGCGTTCGGCCATGAGTGAGAAAGAGGGGTGGCGCAAAGTTGTCTAGTGTGATAGACAACTCTCTAGCGCTTGTATAGTGACGCTTTGATGACATTCTGCAGGTCTGATGGAGACAGGAGCGCATGGCGCGATCCGGTGAGGCCCTGAACACCGTGTCGCCGGCCGGCGTCATGCTATGGCGGAAGATTGCCGACGATATCGAGCACGCCATCGTGCGCGGCGATTTCGCGATTGGCGAAAGACTTCCCAGCGAACAGGAGATCGCCGATCGCTTCGGCGTGAATCGCCACACCGTGCGCCGTGCTCTGGCCGAGTTGACTGAACGTGGGCTGGTGCGCGCTGAGCGTGGCAGCGGTACTTATGTGGAGCCCGCCCGGATCACATATCCCATCCGGGCGCGCACACGGTTTTCGGAAATTATCAATGCCGCCGGCCGTATGGCGGGAGGACGTTTGCTGGCGAGTTCCAGCGAACCTGCGCCGCGTGACATCGCCCTTCGTCTCGATCTTCCACCAAATGCAATGGCTGTTCGCCTCGAAATTCTTCGCAGTGCCAACCGCGTGCCGATTTCACTGGGAACAAGC
>JAEXXW010000280.1 GCA_023405565.1 Pseudomonadota bacterium | reverse complement strand
TGACGAACTCATCGAGGCCATTGCGATTCCGCTGCTGCCGGATGGAACGCGTTTTACGGCTTACAAGGTGTCGAAGCGTTTCGATCAGGATATTTCAACGGTCGTTGCCGCGTTTCGATTGCGCCTGGATGACGGTAAGGTGGGTGAATTCCGAGCGGCTTACGGAGGCATGGCCGCGCAGGCGGCGCGTGCGGTAACGGTCGAGGCCGCTGTAACCGGCAGGCCTTGGACTGCTGAAGCCTTGAAGGACATCGACGCGGCTTTGGCGAAAGACTTCCAGCCGATGACCGATCATCGCGGTACGAATGCCTATCGCCTGCGTGCGGCGGCCAATCTGGTCCGCCGCCTGCAGATCGAGGCGACTGACGCAACAGTTTTGCAGGTGTGGGATCTATGAGCGCGCCTCTGTCTCGAATCCGCGGTGGCGTTGGCGCCTCGATCCGTCATGACAGCGCGGCCGGTCAGGTGACCGGTTCAGTGCTCTATCTGGATGACGTGCCGTCCGTGCCCGGATCGCTGGAAACGGCGCTGGTGCTATCGCCGTATCCGCATGCGCGCATCAAAAGCATCGATGTCTCGCGGGCGCTTGCTGCGCCCGGTGTCATTGAGGTGATCACCGCCGCGGATATCCCGGGCAAAAATGACATCGCGCCGATCCGCAGCGATGAGCCGTTGCTGGCTGCTGGCCTGGTCGAACACGAAGGGCAGATCGTGGCGGCTGTTGCCGCACAGTCGCTCGATCAGGCGCGGGCTGCAGCGAAGCTCGTGACGGTGGAGTACGAGATCCTCGATCCGGTCCTGACTCTTGAACAGGCCATCGCCGACGAACGTTATGTCGCGCCGCCGCAGAACATGGCGCGCGGTGATATCGATGCGGCGCTCACGTCGGCATCGCATCGATTGTCGGGCGAATTCCGGTGCGGAGGACAGGATCATTTCTACCTCGAGGGGCATATCGCCATCGCCGTGCCAGGCGAAAGCCGCGATCTGCAGGTCTTCAGTTCAACCCAGCATCCGACCGAGGTTCAGCACGGTGTCGCGCATCTGCTGAATATTCCGTTCAATGCCGTGACCGTGGAAGTGCGCCGCATGGGCGGTGCTTTTGGCGGCAAGGAAAGTCAGGCGACGATCATCGCCGGCATCGCGGCGGTGCTCGCGTGGAAGACGCGGCGGCCGGTGAAGCTGCGGCTGTCGCGCGACGACGACATGCGCGCTACCGGCAAGCGTCATCCGTTTCTGTTCCGCTACGATGTCGGTTTCGACGAAGACGGCGCGATCAAAGGACTCGATCTGCTGCTGGCGGCGAATGGCGGACATGTTGCCGATCACACGCCCGCGGTTGTGACGCGAGCGCTGTGTCACGCCGACAATTGCTATTGGCTGCCGGCGGTTCGTTTCCGCGGCCTGTCCTGCAAGACCAATACGGTGTCGAATACCGCGTTCCGCGGCTATGGCGGGCCGCAAGGCATGTTTGCGATCGAGACGATTATCGATATCGTTGCGCGGCACCTCGGCAAACCGCTGGAAACAGTGCGTGAACGCAATTTCTATGGTGGAGAGGGTTGCAACATCACGCCGTATGGCATGACGGTCGAAGACAACATCATCGAGCAGGTCATCGAAGACCTCGATCGCAGCATCAATCTCAAGGCCTGGCGCGAGAGTGTGGTTGCCTTCAACAAAACGAGCCCGGTGATCAGGAAGGGCCTCGCGACCATGCCGGTGAAATTCGGCATTTCGTTCAATCGGCCCGCGCTCAATCAGGCCGGTGCGCTTGTGCATGTTTACATGGATGGCAGCGTCACGCTGAATCACGGCGGCACCGAGATGGGGCAAGGCCTGTTCGTCAAGATCGCGCAGGTCGTCGCCGAAACGTTTCAGATCGATATCGACAATGTCCGCATCACCGCGACCACGACCGGCAAGGTGCCGAACACTTCGCCGACAGCGGCATCGTCAGGCTCCGATCTCAACGGTATGGCGGCGCGCAATGCCGCCGAGCAGATCAAGGATCGTATGGCGGATGTCGCAGCCGATCATTTCAATGTGCCGCGCTCCGATATCGTATTCTCGTCCAACCGGATCTATGCCGGCAATCGCTCGATATCCTTCGCCGAGCTTGCGGCCTTGTCGTGGGAGAAGCGGGTGTCGCTATCGGCGACGGGCTTTTATCGCACGCCGAAAGTCCACTGGGATATGACGACAGCAAGCGGGCGTCCGTTCTATTACTTCACGTATGGCGTCGCCGCCGCCGAAGTCGCGATCGATACGCTGACCGGTGAGATGCGTGTGCTGCGCGCGGAGATGGTGCAGGATTGCGGCGAGTCGTTGAACCCGGCGCTCGATCTTGGTCAGATCGAAGGAGCCTTTGTCCAGGGCATGGGCTGGCTCACGAGTGAAGAGCTTGTGTGGGACGACAAGGGTCGCCTGCGCACGCATGGCCCGTCGACCTACAAGATTCCGGGCAGCCGCGATGTGCCGCCGGTCTTGAATGTGCGTCTTCTGCAGAATGCGCCCAACAAGGAAGAGACGATCTTCCGCTCCAAGGCGGTCGGTGAGCCGCCGCTGATGCTGGCCTTGTCGGTCTGGCTCGCCGTCCGCGATGCGATCTGCAGTCTGTCGGATTACCGGTTCGCTCCGGTTCTCGATGCACCGACCACGCCGGACCGCATTCTGGCTGCGGTGGACCAGATGACGGCTCGGGCCGCTCCGCACTAAGCGCTTTTCCGGCTCTGTGTCGCTCGAAGACGCTTTTCGGTCAAAAGCCGGGTTCGCCAAGCCGGACAAGGACGGCAGGGCTGTCGACCATTGGCCGAGGCGTCATGAAAGCTCTGTCTTTACAATACTTTACATGGTTTCGCCGGCCCGACGCATTGACGCCTCAATTACTCCCCAGTAATAGAGCGAACGTTCATTCGCTTTATGTTTGTGCTGCATTATCGACGATGGGGAGCAAACGCTTTTGCGCCAGGCCAACGCCCAATTGCATTCCGATCGCCGCTCGGAGATTCTCGATGCGGCAAAGCGCTGCTTTGCCCGTACCGGTTTTCACCAGACGTCGATGCAGGAAATCTGCGCCGAAGCGGGCATGAGTCCGGGCAATCTGTATCGCTATTTCCCGTCCAAGGAAGCGATCATTGCGGGCCTTGCCGAGCTCGATCGGGTCGAAGTCGGCGCACAACTTGCCAAAGTGCAATTCACCGCTGATTTCTTCGCCACCATCGCTGAACTCAGCCGCCATTATTTTGTCGAAAGAACCGCAGAGGAGATCGCGCTCTGCGTCGAGATCATGGGTGAGCGGCGCCGCAATCCGACGATCTCCAAAATCATGGGTGAGTTCGATCTCGAGGTGAGGGAGCGCCTTGTATCGATTTTTCGAGGCGCACAGGAGCGGGGAGATATTTCGCGCGACGCCGATATCGGCGCTGCCATCGAAATGCTGATGATCATTTGCGACGGCGTCTGGTGGCGCCGTGCGACCGATCCGCAATTCGCAGCCGAAGCGATGTTGCCGATGTTTCTCGATATTACGAAGTACATGCTGCTCGATCGCGGCCAGGGCCGGAATTCGGGCCGCGCGGGCAATTCCGGGAGGGAGTCATGAAGGGAAGCCGTCTGGTTGCTGTCGGCCTTGTGGTCGCGGCCGTCGGCTGGGTTGCGTCGGGGCATCTGTTTCCGCATGAGCCAGCGGAAAGCCGCGCCGCCATTCGCACGGGCGATAACGAGCCAAAGCCGTTTCGTGTGGCGGTGATCGATGCCAGCCTTACCCCGCACGCGCGCAAGCTCACCTTGTCGGGCCGCACCGAGGCCGACAAGAAGGTGACCATCACCGCGCGGACCGGAGGTGTGCTCACCGAAATGCGCGTGAAGCGCGGGCAACTGGTGAAGAAGGACGAAATCATCGCCGTTTTGTCGGACGATGCACGCGAAGCGCAGGTCGCGCAGGCACAGGCCATTTTCAATCAGCGCAAGGTCGAGCTGGAAGCGCGCCGCAAGCT
>JAEXXW010000064.1 GCA_023405565.1 Pseudomonadota bacterium | reverse complement strand
TGCCATTCTCGCGCACCGAGGACGGCAAGATCTATCAGCGTCCGTTCGGCGGCATGACCACCAATTACGGCAAGGGCATCGCCCAGCGCACCTGCGCCGCGGCCGACCGCACCGGTCACGCGATGCTGCATACGCTCTACACGCAGTCGCTGCGCTATTCGGCGGAATTCTTCATCGAATATTTCGCCATCGACCTGATCATGGACGAGGAAGGCCGCTGCCGCGGCGTGATCGCGCTCAAGCTCGATGACGGCTCGATTCATCGCTTCCGCGCCAATATGACCGTGCTGGCAACCGGCGGTTACGGCCGCGCCTATTTCTCGGCGACCTCGGCGCATACCTGCACGGGTGATGGCAATGCGATAGTGCTGCGCGCCGGCCTGCCGCTGCAGGACATGGAATTCGTGCAATTCCATCCGACCGGCATCTATGGCGCGGGCTGCCTGATCACCGAAGGCGCTCGCGGCGAAGGCGGCTATCTCGTCAATTCGGAAGGCGAGCGCTTCATGGAGCGCTATGCGCCGTCGGCGAAGGATCTGGCCTCGCGCGACGTGGTCTCACGCTCGATGACCGTCGAGATTCGCGAAGGCCGTGGCGTCGGCAAGAACAAGGACCACATCTACCTGCATCTGGATCATCTCACGCCGGAAATCCTGCATGAGCGCCTGCCGGGCATTTCGGAATCGGCGCGCATCTTCGCCGGCGTCGATCTGACCAAGGAGCCGATCCCGGTCATCCCGACGGTTCATTACAACATGGGCGGCATCCAGACGAACTTCCACGGCGAGGTGCTGACCAAGAAGAATGGCGATCCCGATTCCGTGGTGCCGGGCCTGATGGCGATCGGCGAAGCGGCCTGCGTGTCGGTGCATGGCGCCAATCGTCTCGGCTCGAACTCACTGATCGATCTTGTGGTGTTCGGCCGCGCCGCCGCGCTCCGCTGTGCGGAGACTGTCGAAAAGAACGGCAAGCAAGCAGAATTGCCGAAAGACTCGGCCGATCTTGCGCTCAGCCGCCTCGACAAGTTCCGCCATGCCTCAGGGGGCACGCCGACAGCTGAATTGCGCTTGAGCATGCAGAAGGTCATGCAGAGCAATTGCGCGGTGTTCCGCACCGGCGAGACGCTTGAGGAAGGGCACAAGCTCATTCACGCCGTCTATGCCGGCATGCCGGACATCCATGTCACCGACCGCTCGCTGACCTGGAATTCGGACCTCGTCGAAACGCTCGAGCTCGACAACCTGATCGCACAGGCCGTCGTGACAATGGACTCCGCGCTGAACCGCAAGGAAAGCCGCGGCTCGCATGCACGCGAGGATTTCCCGGATCGCGACGACAAGAACTGGATGAAGCACACGCTCGCCTGGCTGGACATGCAAACCAGCAAGGTCACGATCGATTATCGTCCGGTCCACACCTACACGATGACCAACGACATTTCGTATATCGAGCCGAAGGCTCGCGTGTACTAATCGAGAAAGCAATTCGAGATGGTCGAAATCACGCTTCCAAAGAATTCCCGGCCGACTGAAGGCAAGACCTGGCCGGGCAAGCCGGGCGCCAAGAACGAGCGCGAATTCCGCATCTATCGCTGGAATCCGGACGACGAGAAAAATCCGCAGATCGATACCTACAAGGTCGATACCGACGATTGCGGTCCGATGATTCTCGACGCGCTCATCTGGATCAAGTCGAAGATCGATCCGACGCTGACCTTCCGCCGTTCCTGCCGCGAAGGCGTCTGCGGTTCGTGCTCGATGAATATCGACGGCGTCAACACGCTGGCCTGCACGCGCGGCATGGACGAGGTCAAAGGCACGGTGAAGATCTATCCGCTGCCGCATATGCCGGTGGTCAAGGATCTCGTGCCGGATCTGACCAATTTCTACGCACAATATGCATCGACCGAGCCGTGGCTGAAGACCACGACGCCGATGCCGCAGAAGGAATGGAGACAGAGCGAGGACGACCGCAAGAAGCTCGACGGTCTCTATGAATGCATCCTCTGCGCCTGCTGCACCACCTCCTGCCCGAGCTATTGGTGGAACGGCGATCGCTATCTCGGTCCGGCCGCGCTGCTGCAGGCCGGCCGCTGGCTGAAGGACTCACGCGATGAGGCAAAGGGCGAACGGCTCGACAATCTCGAAGATCCGTTCCGCCTCTATCGTTGCCACACCATCATGAACTGCTCGAAGGCGTGCCCGAAGGGCCTCAATCCGGCGAAGGAAATCGCCGAGATCAAGAAGATGATGGTCGAGCGGCAGGTGTAAGACTGCCGCATCTCACTGATCGAAAGCGGCTTTTGGAATGCTGTCATCGCCCGCGAAAGCGGGCGATTCAGTTTCCGGCTCTTTTATTTCGCTGTGGTCGAACCCGATATTGCGGCCGGCGCAAGACCCAGCGCTTCAGCCATCACGCGGAACACGTCGGTATTCTCCATTTGACCGCGTACGCCGTCGCTGCCCGGCCCCATTGCAGTGAGCACCACGTCCTCGCCTGAATGCACGCTGGCATTGGCCAGCCGCGGCAGATTGCCAAGACGGAAGACCGCGCCAGGCACATCCTTGTAGCGCTCGTTGGCGTCGAACGTGCCGGCTTCCTTGCCTGGCACAGTCGGTTCGTTCGGATTGTCGAGGCGCGGACGGAATGTCTCATAGTGATCGGGCAGGCTCGCCGAGAACATCGCAAGGCGACGGCTGACATCCACGCGTGACGGATAACCGTCTGCATCCGGCTTCGGATAATTCGGGAAGCCGGCCTTTTCGTAGATGCGGACGCGCTCGCGCATCGGCACGTTCGGCGTGCTCGCCATATCGTCGTCGATGGTGCCGACAATGCTGATCGGATGATTGTGATCGGCCAGGACAAGCACCAGCGTATCGTCACCATGCGCCCTGGCCCAGTCCTTCACCAGCTTCACGACATTGTCGAACAGGATCGTGTCATAGACCGCACGCTCCATGTCGAGCAGGTGCGTGTATTTGTCGATCATGCCGGACTCGACCATCAGGAAGAACCCGTTCGGATTCTGCGACAGGATATCGAGCGCCTTCGCCGTCATCTCGGTGAGATCCGGCTGATCGGGGAAACGCGTCACTGTCCCGCGCTTCAGGAATTTGCGATCCAGCACGCCATCCATGTTGCCATTGGTGAACAAGCCGAGCAGTTGCTTGGTGGTCTGCGGCACAGCCTGCAGTTCGGCAGCGTTCGAGGCGAAGGCATAGCCGGCATCCTTGAACTTCGCGAGATAATCGACCTCATCACGCCGCTTCGCGCCCGGCGCACCTTTCGGCATGAAATTCGCCGCACCGCCGCCCATCAGCACATCGGGTTTGCCGTCGAGGAATTGCGCGGTGATCTCGTCATAGGCCGCACGCCGGCGCGTATGCGCCATCATCGCCGCCGGCGTCGCATCCTGAATTTCGGTGTTGGTGACGATGCCGACCGACATGCCGTTGCGGCGTCGCACAAGGCTTGAAATGGTCTCGACCTTCGGATCATCGAAAGGATTGGCGGAACGGTCGGCATAGACACCCAGCGCATTCACAGCCGATTTGTGGCCGGTGGCATAGGCGCTCGCCGCATTGGCGGAATCGGTGATGATCGAATCGGTACCGGCCGTCGAGACAAGCGCCATCTGCGGCATGTCATCCATCGCCAGCTTGCCGAACGCCTTGCCCTCGGCAATGCCTTTCGACAGCAGACGCGCCGCCACGCGATGCGCCGGCGACAGGCCATCGCCGATCAGAAGCACGACGTTCTTCGCCCTGCGTGCCGGCGTGCCATAGACATTCCAGGTGATGTCGCGCGACAGGGTCGGCGTCGTCACCTTGATCGCATAGGTGCCCGGCTTGTCGATCGCGACATCGCGCAGCACCAGCGAGGACTGGTCCTTGCCATCCTCCTTTTCGATGAATTGCAGCGGCTGGCCGAGCGCCTGCGCCGCATCCATACCATTC
>JAEXXW010000167.1 GCA_023405565.1 Pseudomonadota bacterium | reverse complement strand
GTCACATCGCGTCCGGCCATGGATTTCAATGCGATTTTCCTGATGGCGCTGCAATTGTCGTGGCCACCGGTCGGCGATGTCTGGCATACGATATCGAGCGGGATAGCTTTGCTCGGCGGCATGTCGGTGCCGTGGCTGGCCTATTATCTGATGCCGTTGAAGCCGGCTCAACGCCTCGATGCTCTCACGCTGCAGATCGTGCAGGATATCGATCGCTTCCGGCAGTCTCATGCCGATGTTTCGCTGCAGCGGCTGCGCATGCGCCTCTACCACAGCGTGATGCGGTTGGCGTTGCGCCTCTCCACGCGGCCGGACGATCCGCTGCTGGACAGTGCATTGGCCGCTCTTGGCGCAGCCGAAACGGCGACAACGAATGGCGCGACGGGCAAGCCTGCGGCCGCCGCCGCGGGGCATGCTGGCGTCGGTACGCCAAAGGCAATGCTGGATGCAGCGGTTGCGCGGCTTGTGCCATCTGTGTCAGCGAAATCTCGCGATTGAATTCTGGCTGAAATATCCATGCGGAGAAAGACGTGACCGAAGCCAACAAGACATTGGTGCTGGCCCATTATGATGCCGTGACGAATGGGCATGATCCCGATGCCATTCGTGTGCAGATCGGTGATGATTTCTTCGATCATGCCGCCGGCCGGCATCTGACGGCCGACGAGGTGATCGCGCATTCGCGTCTGCTGCATGACACCTTCTCGGAATTCGGCTGCACCATCGACGACATCGTCGCCGAGGGCGACCGCGTTGCGGCGCGGGTGACGTGGCATGGCGTGCATGCCGGCCCATGGCGCGGCATTGCCGCGACCGGCAAGCGCGTGACGTTCAAGGGTATGACCTTCTGGCGCATCCGTGATGGCCGTATCGCCGAGCGCTGGGCCGAGGTCGATTTCGCTCCGCTGGAAGCTGTGATCCGGGGCTAGCCGGCCTCCGGCCGGTTCGGCGATTGGCAGGCTTTCGCGCCTGATCGTGCGGCAAATCCTGCACTTTTTGCTGAAAGGAGACGGATTTCGTCCGGTTCCGCCGCTTCTTTTGCCGCAATCCGCATGCGATAAGGGGAGCGGGGAATTTCCGAGGATTCGCATGTTTTTCCGTCCCGCCGTCCTGTTTGCCGCCCTCCTGTCCGCCACCGTTTTCACCGCCCCGTCAGCGCAGGCCGCGCAATGCGGCGGTGACTTCAACACCTTTATCGCCGCCTTCTCGCGCGAGGCGCAGGCACAGGGCATTTCGCAGGCGACGCTCGCCAAGGGCCTGGCCGGTGTGACCCACGATCCGGCGGTGATGGCCTTCGACCGGCGCCAGCGCGGCACCTTCAAGAAGACTTTCGAGGAGTATGCCTCGACGCGCGTCGGCCCGGCCCGCATCAAGCGCGCCAAGGCGATGATGATCAAGCACGGCTCGACGCTCGGCCGGGTGGAGCAGCGCTTCGGCGTGCCGGCCGAACTCGTGGTCGCGATCTGGACCATGGAAACCGACAACGGCGCCGATATGGGCAAGCTGCCGGTGATCCGCACGCTGGCAACGCTGGCGCATGATTGCCGGCGCACGGATCTGTTCCAGAAAGAGCTGATGGCGGCGTTGCAGATCGTGCAGCGTGGCGATCTGCCGGTCAGTGACCTGATTGGCGCCTATGCTGGCGAGATCGGCCAGACGCAATTCCTGCCATCGTCCTACATCAAGTATGGTGTCGATTTCGATGGCAACGGCCATGTCGATCTGCGCCACTCGGTGCCGGACGTGCTCGCCTCAACCGCCAACCTCCTGAAGACCAATGGCTGGAAGCCAGGTGCGCCTTTCACTCTCGGCACGCCGAATTTCGATGTGATGCGCGAGTGGAACAGGTCGGAAGTCTATCGCCAGACGCTGGCGTATTTTGCTGATAAGATCAGGAATTGAAGGACGCCATCACGGCGCATATTCGCGATCGAATGTCACGACGCCGCGCAAGTTCCTGCCGGCGTCAAGATCGATATAACCTTGGTTGATATCGTCGAGGCGATAGGTGCGAGTGATCAATTCTCGCAGCTTCAATGTGCCCTTGCGATAAAGGGCGAGCAGATCGGGGATCTGCAGTCTTGGACTTTGAAATCCGTAGACTGCGCCCATAATCGCCTTCTGGGTCGCGAACAATTCAAGAGGCGGAATTTTGATCTCGGTCACACTGTCGGGGGTGATCGCGGTCACCACCACATTGCCGCCCTTTGTCGTGGCGCGGAAGGCGGGTAGCAGCGTTTCCGCCGGATCAATACAGACGAAGGCGTGATCGACGCCGATGCCACCGGTGATCTCCAGCACGGCGCGGGTCAGCGCCTCGCCATGTCCGTTGGTGCCATGAGTGGCGCCGAAATCACGCGCCCAGTCGAGTTTTGCCGGCACAATATCGGCAGCAATGATTGTCGATGCTCCGCACAGTCGTGCACCCTGCACGACATTCATGCCATCGCCGCCGCAGCCGACCACTAGCACGCTGTCACCCGGCTTCACATGCGCGCGGTTGCGCGCAGCGCCGACGCCGGCCGGCACGCCACAGGCGACGAGGCTCGCAAGATCGAGCGGAATGTCGCGGTCGATCACGACAACCGAAGCCTGGTCGACTACGGTCTGTTCGGCGAAGGCGCCGATCATGCAAAAGGCGCCGGTGTCACGCCCTGCGGCATCGCGGCGTCGAAAGCTGCCGTCGAGCTGTGGACCTTGCGTGATGCGCGGGCCTTCGGCGCAAAGGTGATGCAGGCCCTTGATGCACCAGTGGCAGTGCCCGCAGCCGGGAATAAAAGTCAGCACCACGTGATCGCCGCGGCTGACACCTGTGACCGCCGTTCCGGTCTCCACCACCACGCCTGCTGCTTCATGGCCGAGCACCATCGGCTGCATCGCAACGCGCCGCTCTCCACGCATGACGTGATAATCGGTCCGGCACAGGCCCGCGGCGACAATTTGGACGCGCAATTCGCTGGGTCGCGGTGGATCAAGAGTGATGCGTTCGACCGACAGTGGCGCACCGCTTTCACGAAACAGGGCGGCGAGAATTTCCATGCGCCTAAATCGCCCCTGCGCCCTTCGTCTTCTCGTTCAGCGCGGCGAGGGCATTCTCCAGCAG
Organism: Pseudomonadota bacterium; assembly: GCA_023405565.1. Lineage (GTDB taxonomy): Bacteria > Pseudomonadota > Alphaproteobacteria > Rhizobiales > Xanthobacteraceae > Pseudorhodoplanes. The sequence goes on along the minus strand of JAEXXW010000167.1, from coordinate 1,819 downwards.
CCGGCGCGTGCGGGCGGCGGCGGCCGGATCGATGACGTCGAGATCGAGGAACAATTCGACGCCGGTCGAATGTTCGCTGATCACGTGCTTCCTTTGCCGCAGGTCCTGCAGGAGTCCATCCACCGCATAGGGCACGACCTCGCGGCTGATGCCCTTCATGGTGATCGGATCGAGCGGATGCGCGCGCACGATCTCGCGCACCAGCGCGTAGGTTTCGTACGACATCACGATGCCGCCCGGCTCGGCGATGCTCTGCAGCCGCGCGGCGAGGTTCGCTTCGGCGCCGATGATCGTATAGTCCATGCGGTCTTCGCTGCCGAAATTGCCGACATTGCAATAGCCGGTATTGATGCCCATGCGGGCGCGGAACGGCTGCTCGATGCCGCGGCGGCGCCACTCGCTGTTGAGTTCGGCGAGCCGCGTCTGCATCTCCACCGCCATTTCGAGGCAGGCGCGCGCGTCCTCGGATGCGCCCCTGGTCTCCGGATCGCCGAAGAACAACAGCATCGCATCGCCGATGAACTTGTCGACGGTCGCGCCATGCTTCAGCGCGATTGCCGACATTTCGGTGAAATACTCGTTCAGCAGCGCGGTGAGGTCTTCCGGCTGCAGGCGCTCGGTGGTGGCGGTGAAATCCTTGATGTCGGAGAAGAAGATCGTCAGCCGCTTGCGCTCGGTGGCGATCGCCACGTCGCGCTGGCCCGAGAAGATGCTCTTGTAGATCTGCGGCGAGATATATTTCGCGATCTTCATCGAGATGGTGGCCAGGAAATCATTGGCCTCCGACAATTCCTGGTTTGCGCCGCGGATCTGCGCGGTCTGTTTCCGTTGCAGCCCGATGAAGGCGACGCCGGCGAAGCCCACGGCGGCGAAATACGCCATCAGATATTTGAACGCGAAGATGTTGTCGCCGATCGGCTGATGGATGGTGATCTCCTGGATGCCGCGCACGTCGTTCAGCTTCCAGTCCTTCTTCGGCGAATCCGGATGCTTGTTGTGGCAATTGACGCAGGCCTGGCCCATGAAGACCGGCGTCGCCAGCCGGATGGCGCGGTCGAAGATATCGCCCGTGACTTTCACGACCGGCTTGTTGGGATCGGCGCGCAGCGCGCGGATCGCGCCCATCTCGAAATCATCGAGCTGATGGTTCTCACGGCCGGCAAACGGATAATCCGACACGAAGCGATACTGCACCTGGTCGTTGCGCGCCGAGATCTGCTTGCCGAGTTCGATCGACAAGGTCGCCGGGATCGGGATGCCGCCGTCCACCTCTTTATAGTTATGCGTCGGCACCGCGACATTGCGCGCCAGCACGCGGCCGACCACGTCGCTCGCATAGAAATTGCGCATGTCGTTGATGACGCGGCTGATGTCGTCGGACTGGCGGGCCAGCAGCCGGTCGGAGAGGGCGCGCATGTCGAGCCAGGCGGCGATGGGCAGGCCGGCGAGCAAGGCCAGCACGAGGACGACCACCAGGGCGCCATAGCCGCGCGTGGATTGGGCCGGTTTCATTTCGAACGAAGGAGTCATGTGGCAGGTTTGATCGATATGCGTGATGGCGGCAAGGCCGGATGATAGCAGATCACTGGGAATCCAGACCTCTGGAAACCATGTGACGGGCGTATGATGCCCATCGTCTGGTCAGTCGCCTTGGTCGGAACGGCGGGGTTGCGATATGGTGCCGCCGCGCCCCGGCACCGGGACGTGAAGGTCCGCGGGACGTCGGGCGAGCAAGGCACTGGGTTTATGACAACACAAACGGATATCGCCAAGCGGGTCTACGACCATACCTGGAAGCTCGACCCCATCATCCGCAGCC
>JAEXXW010000098.1 GCA_023405565.1 Pseudomonadota bacterium | reverse complement strand
AAGCGGCCGGCGACGGACATCGCAACGTGGTGGGTCAAGTCGTGGCGAGTCAAATCAACGAGCGCTTGTTCGGGTGACATAGCCGAATGGCTATGCCCCACCGAAGATCACACGATCAGGCCCGAGCGATCTTGCTCTCAACCGGAGCACTCTCGACGACTTGATGATCGGGGCATGCCGGCGCCTGCCAGACCGGACCGAGATCGACGACTTCGCTTTCGAGGCACTCGACCTCAAGCCGCAAGGCGCCACCGCCGGAGAAGGACAGCGTCACCACCCCGCCCGGCGCATCCGTTTCGTCGAACTCGATCGCCAGCAGATTGAGAAGCTGTTCCTTGGCTCCGCAATCGAGACCGCGGCACTTGCACGACAGAACACGGTCAAAGCGCAACGCTGCACGGCGCCGCTGCCAGGCCGGCGTCTCGGCCACAGCGGCTTCCCAATCGAAGCGGTTGAGCGCGATGACGACACGGCTCTCATGCGGGCGCCACAGCACCTCACCGATCTTGACCACAGCATCCTGAAGATGCGCAGACACGATTTCCAAATCCTCGCGATCGAGCGCGATGAGTTTCAACATATCCATGACACGGCCTTTGTGGTCGGTCTTTGTCTGAAATTGCCCTGCACGCTAGTTAGGCAAGCATTTCTTGTGCCGCAAGGGGCAGCTGACAGCAAGATGAGGCAGGAATCGACGTTCGCTACAGCCCCTTTATGGACCAGGAAATGAGGGGCCAGGGGCCGACGGAGTTAACCACTGATCCGCTCAACCAGACCACCGCACGCGCCGAGCTTTTCCTCGAGCCGCTCGAAGCCGCGATCGAGGTGATAGACGCGGTTCACCTCGGTCTCGCCTTCCGCTGCCAGAGCCGCGATCACCAGCGACACCGAAGCCCGCAGGTCGGTCGCCATCACCGGCGCACCGCGCAGGCGATCGACGCCTTCGATCACCGCCGACTGGCCATCGAGCGAGATCTTCGCGCCGAGCCGGGCCAGCTCCTGCACATGCATGAAGCGGTTTTCGAAGATCGTTTCGGTGATGCGCGAGGTGCCCTTGGCCTTGGTCATCAGCGCCATCAATTGCGCCTGCATATCGGTCGGGAAACCGGGGAAGGGTTCGGTCGTGACTTCGACCGGCTGCAAACCCGCGCCGTTGCGCGCGACCCGCACACCTTCATTGGTGACCGTCACTTTCGCGCCGACCTGCTCCAGCACATCGAGTGTCGATTGCAGCAATTCCGGCCGCGCGCCCTGCAGCATTACATCGCCGCCGGTCATCGCCACCGCCATCGCGTAAGTGCCGGTCTCGATGCGATCGGGCACCACGTTGTGGCGCGCCGGACCGAGCCGCGACACGCCTTCGATCTCGATATGCGACGTGCCGGCGCCGGAGATCTTCGCGCCCATCTTGATCAGGCAATCGGCAAGATCCTTGACCTCGGGCTCCTGTGCCGCGTTGTCGATCACCGTCGTACCCTGCGCCAGCACAGCCGCCATGATCGCAACATGCGTGCCGCCGACCGTCACCTTGGGGAAATTGATTTCGCCGCCGCGCAGCCCCTTCGGCGCCCGCGCCACCGCATAGCCGCTGTCGATGTCGATGGTCGCGCCAAGCTGCTCCATCGCCATGATGAGCAGATCGACCGGGCGCGTACCGATCGCGCAGCCGCCGGGCAGCGACACCTTCGCCTCGCCCATGCGCGCCAGCAGCGGCGCGATCACCCAGAAGCTCGCCCGCATCTTCGAGACGAGTTCATACGGCGCCGTCGTATCGACGATGTTGGCAGCCGAGAGCTTCACCGTCTGGCCGGCATGCTCGCCCTCGCCGGCGCGCTTGCCCGACAGCATCACGTCGACGCCCTGATTGTTCAGGATGCGCTGGAGCTGCACCACGTCGGCAAGATGCGGCACGTTTTCGAGGATCAGCGTGTCTTCGGTGAGAAGACTGGCGATCATCAGCGGCAGCGTGGCGTTCTTGGCACCGGAGATCGGAATCGTGCCTTCCAGCGGCCGTCCGCCAGTAATCCGAATCCGATCCATTGCGCCCCTCCACTTGAGCCGGACAAGCCGCGAGCCCCGCAGCCTTCAAGGTTCTAGCTTACACCCTGCCCCATGGGCGTGGAATATGGTCGAAATCAGCCCGGCGGTCCGTTCTTACCGTCCAGGTCCGGTCTGGCTTCGCCATCGGTGGTCCGGGCCGGTGGCTCGGAGGCCCGCTCGCGCGCCTGCGCCTTCCGGCGCTTGAGATTGTCCCGAAGCGCCTTGGTAAGCCGCTCCTTCTCCAAGTCTTTGGGTGGGGTTCTGGATGGTCCGGACATGCGGAGACAAAGCCGCAAAACCGGCCGGCGGGCAAGGGAATCAATCGCCTGGCCTTCACCGCAAGGGAGGGCCATCGGCCACAAGATCGGGACAGCGGATGCACAGCCCCGATCCTACGTAGCCGGCATCATCCAGACAGGAGAACGTCATGCCCAGCAAAGCCATGCACAACATTGTCGGACTTGCCATCGCCGCCCTGCTGATCGGATCCAGCGCATCGACCGCGCTCGCCGCCCCGCGCCACACCAGCCATAACAACTATCGCAGCCACGGATATTCCGCGCAGCGGCCGAGAACCGTCCCGGTCGTGCCCTACAGCGTGCGGAATGCCTTCGGCGCAGTCGCCGCTCCAACCATCGGCCAAGATTGCAGCCTGCGCCCGTTTGCCCGCGATTGTGACAAGCGCGGTCCCTGGTAACCCTTCCCGCATCACGGAATGCGCTTGCCCGGCCACCCGGCGGCGGCTATTAACCCGCCGGGCGCGCCGAAACCGACTCGACTGTCACCTTGGCCGCACCAGCCGACGCCCGCGACGCGGTGAATCGGACATGCTGCCGTAGCTCAGTGGTAGAGCACTTCATTGGTAATGAAGAGGTCGACAGTTCAATCCTGTCCGGCAGCACCATTCCCGAAATTGAACGCAGCAACACGTCCCGACGTCGTCACGCGACGGCAGGCTCGACCATTCACGAGCGGCATCGATCGCACGGACGCGCGTTATCGAAATAATGATGAAGATTGAGAGAGTGTGTCGCCTTAGGAGACCGTAGCGCCCGAAATTCATTCGAGCGCAGGTCTTGCTCGCGCCGGTCTGGCCTGACGATCAATAGCCCTTGCGGCGGGCCTTCTTCGCCGCCTTGCGGGCGGCATAGCGGGCATCACGCGCCGCCTTCTGCTCGGCGAGCAGGGCAACCATGATCTCGGCCTCTTCCGCCTTGACGCGCTCGGCTTCGGCTTCGGCCGCGAGACGGGCCTTTTCTTCCGCTGCCGCCTTGCGCGCCGCTTCTTCGGCTAGGCGCTGCTGTTCGATCTTGCGGGCCTTTTCCTTCTCGGCCTCGCGGGCAACGCGGGCTTCGTGGATCGCCTTACGCTCGGCCTGCCGGGCAGCGAGGCCCGGATCTTCCGCCTTCTCTTTGAACTTCTGCAACATTGCCTGCTTGGCAGCCATCGCATTTTTCTGACGGTCGTGCAGGCTCGGATCTTGGTAGCTCATTGAGTCCCCATGTGAGTGAAGCGCGCTATATATGGCTTTCGTGACGCGGTCTCAACATTTGGACGACGAATTAACCGCAAGAAATAAGCGCTATGCGTTCACGAATTGGGACAATCCCGTCGCATCGGCTAAAGAGGCGGCAAATCTGATCCCGACATGGTCCGAGCGTCCCCATGCATCCCGTTTCGATCCGCCCGGAAATCGTCCAGCGCGTCATCGCCCGCCGCGGCCGCGCGCACTGGTTCGACAGGCTGGATCCGGCGCGTACGGCCCTCGTGGTCATCGACATGCAGACGGCCTTCTGCCAGCCGGGCGCTCCCGCGGAGGTTCCGGCATCGCGGGCGATCGTCCCCGCTATCAACGAGCTGTCGACCGAACTGCGAAAGCTCGGCTGCCCGGTGATCTGGGTGGTGCACGCCAATACCCACAAGGACGGTCGCAGCGACTGGGCCCTGTTCTTCGACAATGTGGTGGGCGACGATGTGCGGCTGCGCACCATGGATGCGCTGGCGCCCGGCAAGCAGACCGTGTGGCATGAACTGACGGTGTCCGAAAGCGATCATACCGTCATCAAGAACCGCTACAGCGCGTTGATCCCCGGTTCCTCGCAGCTCGAGCGGCTGCTGCGCAGCCTCGGCATCGACACGGTGCTGATCGCCGGGACCAAGACCAATGTCTGCTGCGAATCCACCGCACGCGACGCAATGATGCTCGATTTCAAGGTGGTGCTGCTGTCCGATTGTTGCGCCGCCTTGTCCGACGAGGAGCATCGTTCGGCGCTGGAAAACATCTTCCAGCAATTCGGCGATGTGG
>JAEXXW010000086.1 GCA_023405565.1 Pseudomonadota bacterium | reverse complement strand
ACCTTGAAGAAATCGTCGAATTCCTGCGCGATCCGCAGAAGTTCCAGCGTCTCGGCGGCAAGATTCCGCGCGGCGTGCTGCTCGTTGGCCCTCCCGGTCCCGGTAAGACCCTTCTGGCGCGCTCGTTTGCGTGTGAAGCCAATGTGCCGTTCTTCACCATCTCGGGTTCGGACTTCGTTGAAATGTTCGTCGGTGTCGGCGCCTCGCGCGTCCGCGACATGTTCGAGCAGGCCAAGAAGAATGCGCCGTGCATCATCTTCATCGACGAAATCGATGCGGTCGGCCGTCATCGCGGCGCCGGTCTCGGCGGCGGCAATGACGAGCGCGAGCAGACGCTGAACCAGTTGCTGGTCGAGATGGACGGCTTCGAGGCGAACGAGGGCATCATCCTCATCGCCGCGACCAACCGCCCCGACGTTCTCGATCCCGCTTTGCTGCGTCCGGGCCGCTTCGACCGCCAGGTCATCGTGCCGAACCCGGATGTGGTCGGCCGCGAGCAGATCCTGAAGGTGCATGTCCGCAAGGTGCCGCTGGCGCCGGACGTGAACCTGAAGACCATCGCCCGCGGTACGCCCGGCTTCTCCGGCGCGGACCTGATGAACCTCGTCAACGAAGCCGCCTTGATGGCCGCGCGCCGCAACAAGCGCATGGTCACGCAGCACGAATTTGAAGACGCCAAGGACAAGGTGATGATGGGCGCCGAGCGCAAGTCGCTCGTCATGACCGAGGAAGAGAAGATGCTGACCGCCTATCACGAAGGCGGGCATGCCATCGTCGCACTCAACGTCAAGGCGACCGATCCGGTGCACAAGGCGACGATCATTCCGCGCGGCCGTGCGCTCGGTATGGTCATGCAATTGCCTGAGCGCGACAAGCTGTCGATGAGCTTCGAGCAGATGACCTCGCGCCTTGCGATCATGATGGGTGGCCGTATCGCCGAAGAGATGATCTTCGGCCACGACAAGGTGACGTCCGGTGCGCAATCCGACATCGAGCAGGCCACGCGCCTCGCCCGCATGATGGTGACGCGCTGGGGCTTCTCGCCGGAACTCGGCACGGTGGCCTATGGCGAGAACCAGGAAGAGGTGTTCCTCGGTCACTCGGTGTCGCGTCAGCAGAACATCTCCGAGACGACGGCGCAGAAGATCGACAACGAGGTGCGCCGCCTTGTCGAGGAAGGTCTTGCTGAAGCACGCAAGATCCTGACCGAGAAGCGTGCTGACCTCGAGACGCTGGCCAAGGGTCTGCTCGAATACGAGACGCTGTCCGGCGACGAGATCAAGGATCTGATTGACGGCAAGCCGCCGGTGCGCGAAGGCTTCTCCGAGCCGACAACGCCGCGCGCCTCCGCCGTGCCGCCGGCCGGCAAGAGCCGCCCGCGTCAGGAGCCGGACTCCGGTCTGGAGCCGCAGCCGCAGGCCTGAGGCTTCGTCGGTACGTTTTGAGAAATGCCCGGCCTTGTGCCGGGCATTTTGCTTTTGGCGATATTGACGCTGTGTTCTCTCTCCCCGTTTACGGGGAGAGAGAAGTAGAATTGCATCATGCCGCTCCAGAACCGCGTCTCGCCATTCGGCGAATTATTGGCTGTGCCGATGCGTGGCCTGTTCATGGGCAATCGTGGCGGCCGCATTCACGATGAAACGCAAAGGCTCGGCACGCGGCGCTGGGCGTCGAAGCAATGGATTTGCTGTGTGCTCGATTTCAAAGACCGGCATCGCCGTGTCTGGGGCGACAGCTACACCGAACTATTCTTCCTCGATGAAGTCACGGCGCTCGCGGCCGGTCACCGCCCTTGTTTCGAATGCCGGCGTGCCGATGCGAATGCGTTTGCCGAATGCTGGACAAACGCAACGGGACAAAAGCCGACGGCTCCGGAGATGGACGGCATCCTGCATGCGCAGCGGCTGGCGGGCCGAAACAAGCGCGTGCAACACAGGCGTCTGTCCGATCTGCCCGATGGGACGATGATCGTATGCGATGACGGCGCCTATGCCGTGAAGGACGATGTATTGATGCGCTGGTCGCCGTCAGGGTATGGGCCGACTCTCATCCGCCGGAACGATGACGTGGTTACCGTTCTGACGCCGCCGGCCATTCTGGATGTGCTTTGGGCGGGTTATCGGCCGCGTTGGCATTCTGACGCTGGGGGCGGCGCATCGGCCGAGCAGGAAACATCGTTAAGAATGCCGAAACACGCTGATCATAGCACCTAAGCAATAATATTATACTGATACGACGGTATTTTTACCGATCATAAACCACAATCGCGCTTTGTTCATTCTGTGGTTTTTGCGCTGCTCTGGCTCCCAGAAAAAGCCGAAATGGTGCGAAGCCGCCATCCCGACGCCGCCGCGATGTGCGCGAAGGCGATTTCGGCGAGGGCCATCCATGCACGCTTTGCCGGTCGAAGGGAGGGACCGGCATCGAGACCGTCGCGCGAAGCACGCTGACGGCCGGCCGCCGCGCTTACCGGAATGCACTGCCTTTATGCCCGGAAGGGTTTTCCCACGCATCACGAGAACAAACATGTCGCTTCTTTCCCGCTTCCGTGTTCTGACCAAAATTTTGATGGTCATCGGCCTTCTGTCGGCCTGTGCCATCGGCATCACCTATCTTGGCGTCACTTCGCTGAAAAGCCTGAGCGATGCCACCGATGTGATGGAGCGCGCTACCAAACTTGCCCTCAGCGCCTCCCGCATCAACCAGGAAGTCCTGCAGATGAACCGCGGCGAATACCGCCTCGGTACGGAACCCACGCCGCAGATCCGCGAGGAAGTGCGGCGGAATCTGGATGATCGGAAACGCGAAATCGAAGCGCAGTTGTCAGAACTGAAGAAGATTTCGACGGTGGAGGACACAAAGCGGCGGATCGCCGAGATGGAATCCGTCTACGAGCGATACAAGGACGAGGTAATCGACACCTTCAAGGTCGCGGAGGGCATCAAGAATATCGATTCCAGCGCGGAGATGAACGCGCTGCGAAAGTCGCTGGCCTCCAGCCGTGTCGTGTCGTCGGAACTCCAGGAAAAAGGCCGCGATCTGGCCGCCATGCTCACTCAGCGTGTCCTTGCGGTTTCGGCCGAAGCGACGAACGAATACCTGCGCGTTTCCAACATGATGATCACGGTGGCCTCGATCGGCATCACCGTTGGTCTGTTGTTCGGCTTCCTGATCGGCCAGTTCGGTATCGCCAAGCCAATCGCAGCCTGGTTGCCCTGCTCCAGCGCATGGCCAAGGGTGAAGACGTCGAGATCACCGGCACCGAGCGCAAGGACGAAATCGGCGAAACCTCTCGCGCCGTCAACGAGATCAAGGTCATGCTGGCGGAAAAGGCCCGCATCGAAGCCGCGCAGAAGGCCGAGCAGGATCGCATCGCGATGGAGCGCCTGACCACCGAGTTCGAAGCGGCAGTCGGCGGTATTGTCAAATCGGCTCTGGCCGGCGATTTCTCGCAGCGCGTTTCGCTCGAAGGCAAGCAAGGCTTCATCCTCAATATCGGCCGGGCGATGAATTCGCTCTGCGAAAACACCGCCGAAGTCCTGAACGACATGGCGCGCATGTTCAGCGGCCTGGCGGCCGGCGACCTGACCCAGCGCATCACGGCGCAATATCAGGGCATGTTCGGCAAGCTGAAGGACGATGCCAACGCGATGGCAGGACGCATCTCCGGCACGATGTCCGAGATCAAGTCAGCCGCGCGGGAAGTGTCGAACGCTTCGTCGGAAATCTCGACCAGCACGACCGATCTGTCGCAACGGACGGAAGAGCAGGCGGCGAGCCTCGAAGAGACCTCGGCCTCCATGGAGGAAATCGCAGCGACGGTGAAGAAGAATGCCGAAGATGCGATGAATGCCAACCGCTTCACGTCGGAAGCCCAGGACGTGGCGGGACGCGGCGGCCAGGTTGTGAGCGAAGCTGTCACAGCCATGTCCCGCATCGAGGAATCCTCGCAGAAGATCTCCGACATCATCGGCGTCATCGACGAGATCGCCCGTCAAACCAACCTGCTTGCGCTCAACGCCGCTGTCGAAGCGGCGCGTGCGGGTGAAGCTGGCCGCGGGTTTGCTGTCGTGGCTTCGGAAGTGCGCAGTCTGGCGCAACGCTCGTCGCAAGCGGCCAAGGACATCAAGGACCTGATCACCAACAGCAACGTTCAGGTCCAGGATGGCGTCCAGCTCGTCAATCGCGCCGGTGAATCGCTGGCCGAGATCATGAACTCGATCCAGAAGGTGGCCGATATCGTCTCCGGCATCGCGACAGCGAGCGCCGAACAGGCGACAGGTGTCGAGCAGATCAACGCTGCTCTGACGCAGATGGACGAGGTGACGCAGCAGAACTCCGCATTGGTCGAGGAAAATGCGGCTACCGCCAAGACACTTGAGCAGCAATCCACCATCATGGATCAGCGGATGTCGTTCTTCACGGTCAATGAAAGCAATGCAGCTGCCAGCACCGGCTGGAGCGGTGGTGCAGCCTCCCGGCCTGCTCCGGCGAAAGCCCCTGTTGCAAAAGCGGCGCCGGCCAGGCGTTCTGCCCCGAAGGTTCACGGCAATCTTGCCGTGAAGCAGGACGCGGATTGGCAGGAATTCTAGGCATCTGAAATTCTGACATTAAGAGAAGCGCGCCGCTTTCAACCGAAAGCGGCGCGTTTTCATTGGGCGTCAGGCTTTCTTCAGGCGAGGGACCAGCCTCAGCGCATTCTCACGATCGACAGCTTTCAGGTCATCGCCCTTGAAGAATGCGGACACTCCCTTTGTGTGGTCGGCTGCGGTGCGATAAGGATAGTCGGTGCCGTAAACGATTTGCGAGATCGGCACCATCTTCTGCAACGCAGACAACGTCACCTCGTTCGGCACGGCGGCGGTGTCGTAGTAAAAACGGCGGATCTGCTGCTCCACCTGATCGCGGGTGAATTTTCCGGCATAGGGCGGCCGCATCAGTGCCTGCACGGTGAAGCGCTCGTAGAAAGCGGTGGTCGAGCCGCCGCCATGCGACCAGATCCAGTTGATGTCTGGATATTTTTCGGCAAAGCCGCTGAAGATGATGGTGAAGACGGCGCGCGTCGTGTCGGTGCCGAATTCGATGAAGGCGTCGTCGGTATTGCGTACGAGATTGACGCAGCAATTCGCCCCGGTCGGGTGTGTGTAGATTGTGGCCTTGCGGCGGTTCAGTTCAGCCCAGACCGGCTCGAATTCACTATAGCCGAGCCACTTGTCGCCATAGCTGGTCATGCAGCCGATGCCATCGACCTTCAGCGTGTCGAAGGCGTATTCGATTTCCTTCAGGCTCTCGTCGACATGCGGCAGCGGCAGCATGGCGAAGGTGCCGAAACGGCCGGGATGTTGCGTTTCGAGCTTCTTTGCATATTCGTTGGATTCACGCGCAAGGCGCGCGGATTCTGCCGCATCCAGTCCCTGCAATTGCGGTGTGGTCGGTGAGGTGATGGCGGTCGCGACGCCGCCCTTGTCCATGTCGTCGAGAGTCTTCTGCACCGACCAGTTCGCCATGGGCGGGTTGTCTTTCTTGATACGCTTCATGGCATCGAGCCAGGTCGGCGGCGAGACATGGTGATGCACGTCGATGCGATGGGGTGGCGTCTGCGCGAAGACGCGCGAACCGGTTCCTGCGGTCGCAGCGCCGATGGCGAGCGCCGCGCCGCCAGCCAGAATCTGACGGCGGCTGAGGTCAGTGGCTTGTGGTTTGAGAGAATGATCCTGTCCGCAAGCGCAAGAGGCGAAGAAGCGGAATCGCGATGGCGATATCGGCATGAATGTTTCCTTCCCGGCTGTTGAGTCTGGGCGCTCAATCAGAACAGGGGAAGGATAGCATCGGCCCTTCGAAGTCAAAAGCGCCGCTAAATTGCGACAATCTGAAAATGCTGAAATTACCGTCGTTCCCGGCGCGCGCTCATCGCTTCACTCGATAGTCTTTCCAATCCGGTCGGCTCCGGCTTTGCAGCGTTTTTCGATTTTGTCGTCGGTTTCCTGGCGCGTGTCTGCTTCTGCGCCGGTGCCACCGAAGCGTCGGCGAGCACGCAGAGATGGCGGCGGCGGGCCTGTGCCATCGTTGTTTTCATCTCGACATTATGCTTGTCGAATTTCGTCACCAGCGTCTTCACCTGCGCGTCTTTCAAAGCTTCCACGATCAGCGCAAAAGGTTCCGCACCGAGCGCCATCCGCACCGCGCGCAAGGCCTCGATGCCGGACGTCTTCGCCTTCAACTGCGCGAACACCAGAGCTTGCGCAGCCTTGGTGACGTCGGAACGGATGTTGGCAAAGGCATTCGGATTTGCGGCAATGCGCTCCAGCACCGCGTAACCGTCAATGGCCAGAGCCATTCAGCGCCTCCCTGGTCTCATGCGCGAACTGCTGCAGCAGGTCTGCAACCGCTGGCGTCCATTTGTTGGTGAAATTCGGATAGGTTCCGTTCTTGGCGAGCGCATCGGCGATGGCAGCGCGTTCGGGGATTTCGGTCTCGAAAACCACAAAGCTCGGATCGTCCGCATGCTTTTCGTTGCGCATGCGGGCAATCGTCTTGTGATGTTCGACGATGGGACGTCGTCGCGTGACCAGAACATGGGGCAGCGAACCGCGCGGTTTCCTGTAGAATTTCGCGGTCTCGGAGCCGCCCTGCCACACGGTCTTGCAGAAGGCCTGCAGGCCATAGGTCGAGAGCGTATCGGGAATGGTCGGCACGATGACGAGATGAGCGAGCCGGATGCTCGCTTCGGTCAGCACCGAAATGCCCGGAGCGCAATCCAGCAGAATGTAGTCGAAGGACTTAGCCGATTTCGACAATTGCTCCTTGATCACGCCCTGGATGCCCTCGACGATCTCCTCGAGGTTCAGCTCCTTCTTCTTCGTCAGCCTGTAGATCATCCGCAATTCCAGCGTCCGCAATTCGGCGCTGGAGGCGAGCAGGGAGATCTCCAAGGGATGTCCGAGATGGGTGACTTCGCTGATCTGTTCGCGGATGCAGGAATCGAATGTCTTCTTCTTGCCGCGCATCAGATAGTCTTCCAGGAAGGCATCGATGGTGCGGCCATCGCGGATCATCTCGGCGAGATAGGAATCGCCGGCAAAGAGAATCGAGGCATTGGCCTGCGCGTCGAGGTCGATCACCAGCACGCGTGCGCCATCCGCCGCCAGCGCTTCGGCCAGCGCGACGACAGTTGCGGTCTTGCCAACACCGCCCTTCATGTTGGCCACGGCAATGACCTTGCCTTTCACCCATGGCCTCCATTCATGGCCCGCAACAATCGCTCGCGATGCAGATCGGACAGCCGCGATTCCAGAAAGCCGTCGACGATGGCCGGCGGCGTCGCCTTGCGGACCGGGTCGAGGAGAATGTCATAGCTTGTATGATCATGCGGATCGCGCATGCGGATCAAGCCGATCCCGTGCTGGTCGCACTGTTTTTCGATGTCCGTCAGCCGCACCTCGCAGCGCGAATGCGCCGGCAGGTGCCAGACCAGATGGCCGAAATGGGTGAAGCGGGTCTGCGCCAGGGCCTCATAGACCGACTCGTCGGTCGCGCCGTGCTCGGCTTTCAGTTCGAAACTATGGACGTCGATCTGCGAGCCGGGCAGCAGGCGAAAGCGCATGGCGGTGACGACAATGAAGTCCGGCCGGGCAAAACGGCCGCGCACAGGGCCGATAGTCGAGGTGTCCTGCACGATGCTGGCGCCATCGGGCGGCAGATCGAGCCCCTTGCAGAAGGTTTCGCTCAGATAGCGGCCGAGCGGGGCCATCAGCATGGCTTCGCGGCGAAGCTCTACTGTTGCGCCATTGATCTGCTTTTTTGCGGGCTTGGGCAGGAGAAAGATCTGGCCACCCTGGCCGCGCAGGCGGCCAATCCGCTGTTCCTTCGAGAGCTGGTCCGATGCCTTGAAATAGAGGTCCGGCGAGACCGGACTTTCCAGCTCGCGCGACAGCATCACCTGGAGGACACGGTTGAGCACCGGCGTGCCGTCCTGTGGCAACAGCCTTTCCATCCGCTCCGCAACGGCCCCCACCGATGGCGGCATGACGCGACCGATCTCCCCCTCACCGTCGCAAAAGTTCTGCAACCTGAGCGGGAAGTCAATCGATAAATGCAATCTTTCAGAAGTCGCAGGCGCCGGTGGCGGCCTGTTCCAGCTTGAAGATACGGTCGTCCGCGCCCAGCGTGATGCCGTCGAACATTCTGTTCATCGCGCCGCGGCGGTCGCGCAGCATCATGTGATCCTTGCCGGCCCGGGTCAGGTAGAAATCGCGCTCGGTGTCGAAATCGGCGTTATGCGTGCAGGCG
>JAEXXW010000070.1 GCA_023405565.1 Pseudomonadota bacterium | reverse complement strand
GCGCCAATCACATGGCCTATGCATTGAAGGAAACCAATGCGCTGTTTTCCGGCGATCACGTGATGGGGTGGTCGACATCGATCGTCGCGCCGCCTGACGGCGCGATGAGCGATTACATGGCCTCGCTCTACAAGCTGACGAAACGCGGCGAAGACACCTATTTCCCGGGCCATGGCAACGTGATCCGCGACGCGCCGCGTTTCGTGCAGAGCTATATCCGCCACCGGCTCGGGCGCGAGGAGTCGATCCTGCACCGTCTTGGCAAGGGAATGACCGATATCCCGACATTGGTTCGTGCCATCTATATCGGCATCGATCCGCGGTTGATCGGCGCGGCCGGTTTATCGGTGCTGGCGCATCTCGAGGATCTCGTGGCCCGCGGCGTGGTGCTCACCGAGGGCGTCCCGTCGATCGCGGGGGTTTATCGTTTGGCGGGGGATTGAGCCTGTTGCCCCTTGGTGGCCTTCACCGGCGGCGGGGCCTTCTTTGGTGCCCGGCGCCGCTCCTCGCGCTCCAGTGCAACGTCGATCTCTTCTTCGAGATTCTCCAGGAAGGTGCTGATCCGCGACGCGTTGCTGCCGATGTCGTGAAAGCCATAGCGTGATGATGAGCGCATATCGATACGCGCTTCTTCGTCATTGCCGCGGATGCGGATCACCACGTCATCGCGGAACCCCATGATCGGCGTGCGGGCGACGGCCTCGATGCGGCCTTCGCGCTGATTGGGGCGGGGCTCGCGTGAATCGATCACCAGCCAGCGACGTTTGTTCACTAGCGCCAGCGCGTGGTCATAGGCGATCTTCGGTGACACCGTCAGCTCAAGTGGGGCGATGTCCGGATAGGCCTCACGCTGCTGCTCGGCCGCATAGAGACCGGCATATTGCACTGGGTTGGTCGAGCGGGAGCGCAGCCGGCGAATGGCGTCGAAGGCGGGCGGGTCCAGCACATCGGTGGTGATATCGGCGATCGCCGGCAGTTTGTAGGCCTTGTAGCCAAGATAGGCCGGATAGGCGAGCAGCGCACCGCCGATCATGATCGCGAGCACCGCATAACCGAGACCGCGCAGACCCTGACGCCAGATCGTTACGAACGACATCAGCGCCAGCAGGATGGCGACCGCCGCCACGGCCAGCGCGCCGCCGAAGGTCACAAGGCCCGGCACCACTTCGATGATGCCGGACCGGACGATGATGATCGCCAGCAGCGCCGCGACGATCGAGAACAACGCAAAGCGGCGCGCCCAGATGGCGAGCTTGGAGAAGGGTTCGTCCGGGAGGCGGCGGCGAGCCATCGTCTGTTCCTGCGGGTTTTGATGAGCTTAGCGATATCCCGCGCAGATGCGTTTCAAGGCCGCCCATTCGGCCGCGTCAAGTAATCTTGCATCCCCTTTTTGCGGCGGGGCCATGGCGTTGATGCGCGCCACCCGATCCTGGGTGGCTGGATGATCTAGGAAAATCGAGCCTTTTCCGGTCTTTCCCGCGATCCTGGCGAGAAATTCTCCGAAGGCCCGGGCATCGGCATCCACAGCCAACATGGTTTTGACGGCATAGTCGTCTGCTGCGGCCTCCTTGTCACGGGAATAGGCCGATTTCAGCAGCGATTCGGCCGCGATCACCACGGCGCCGCCACCAACGAAATCGCCGAGCAGCATGCCAAAGACCAGCGATAGCCCCGCCCCCTGGAGGATGGCGCGGGTGCCGTCCCGATGCGCCACATGGCCGAGTTCGTGGGCGATGACGCCGGCCACTTCGTCGACGGTGCGGGCCTGATCGATCAACCCCTGGAAAACGTAGATATGGCCGCCGGGCAGGGCGATGGCGTTGGCCTCATCGCGACGGATAACCGCCGCCTGCAGCGGAATGCGGATGCCGGCGGCTGTCTGAAGCCGCTTCATCAGCTTTTCGAAGGCCGCTTCACCCGCTTTCTCGACGCCGGCGTTGCCGCATTCGAGCGGCCGGCCGGGAGGGCCGTTCTCCAGCATGGCGCGGATCTGCGTGTCGGCGGCAGCCCCCAGCCGCCGCTCGATGCCTTGCGGGACCAGCGGAGCAATCCGGTCGGCAATGGTGGACACGCCATAGGCACCGACGAGAAACAGTGACACGGCCGCGACGAAACTCCAGGCGATGGCTTTTCTCTGCATCGCGCGGGCGCTGGCGCCGCTCCGGTCGATGTCGGGGCAGGCGAGATCGATCGCGTGGGCGACGTCCTGGTCGTAGACTTCCAGCCGTGCCAGGTTCGGGCTCTTGCGCAAGCCGATACGGAAGATGTGTTCCGGTGCGGACAGGTGCTTCATGCGCGGATAAGGCCATTCATCGATAGCCGCGCCATCCTGGCCGCGGATGATGACGCCATCCGCGGTCAACTCGATGGTCACCGCGTGGCGGGCCGAGGTCACGCCGTCGAAATAGACGGCCGCGCAGGAGCGTGGTGCGTTGTCGATCATATGCCACCGAGATTGAGGAGGTCGGTGATGCCTTCGCCGAGCGGTGAACTGGCTTCACCCGCAGCATGCACGCGTGCGAGCGTATCTGTATTCGACAATCCGGTCGATTCTGCCGTCAGCCGCCACACCGACAGCGATACGACGGCTTGATACAGCGTCGACAGGCCAAGCGCCGATACCACATAGATGCCGACCATCATCAGGACCGTGATGATTTCCGATATCTCCGATGAGAGGGTGGCCGTGCTGAGTCCGATGACAAACAGACCGACGAGGATGAGAAGCGCGATCAGCAGGGCGAAGAGCAGCACGTAGCCAACGAAGCGGAGATAGGCGGCATAGACATCGCGCGTCCGCAAGTGTGAGACCGCGACAATAGCGCCGAAGCGCAGGCCGGAGACCCACCAGCGCGTGACGATGGTGTGGAAGAGCGGCAGCAGCAGCAATGCCAGAACGATACTGGCGCAAACGGCGATGATGCCGAAGCCAACCGCAGCAAGAAAGCCGGGGCTCGCGCGTTCCATGCGCCCGAGGACGTCACCGCCACCCTGCATGGCGCCTGTCGCCGCGATCCAATCGATCATCGCGAATGACGACAGCGCAGCCAGGATCGGCAGCAGAACGAGGAGCCATAATGTAAAGCCGCGCAGGAAAAGCTGCCAACCTGAACCCTCGAAACGCCCCTGCAGGTCGCCGTAATAAGTGTGGCGCATTTTGAAGCGCTCGAGGGCGGCGCGATTGAAAGGGTAGGCAAAGCCAAGCGTGAGCGCGGTCAAAGACCACCACCACACCGCACAGATGGCATAGCGCAATCCCGAGCCGTCCTGATGAAATCGCAAGCCGCGGAAAACGGTGCGTGTCAGGCGATAACGCCGGGCGAGATAAATGCCGTATTGGCTGAGAAAGACCAGCAGCACCACGGCAAAGGCACTCAGCAGATTGCCGAGCAGGCCTAGATCCAGCACCGTGATGAGGAAGATCGTGTAGATCGGCAGCAACAGCGCAATGGCAACCAGAAAGCCCTGCAGCAATTCGATGGCCGTGCCGGAATATTCAAGCGGCTCGCCGTCGATGGCCGTATTGGCCCAGAGGAAACGCCGGATGTCAGTGGCGAGCCAGAAGCGATACAGCCCGAGCGTCACCATGAGAAAAAAGGCGCCGCGGACCAGAATGCGCCAATAATCCCTGTCGGCGCCGATAAAGCTGACCGGCCGTGATGGCGCCTCGCCTGCCGCATCGGCAACCGCCATCCCTGTCACCGACATGACCTGCTCCGTCGATCCAATACGCGCGATAGCGATGTGGGGGATTTCGCAGGCAAAGGCAATCCGGTCCGGATCACTGGTTGATGAGCGGAGAACCGGCAGAAGCAAAGCGGTTGATACGAAACCGGCTGAGATCGCTGGTGCTGCGTCCGGTCAACGCCAGCTCTGCCAGGGCCTCACCAATTGCGGGCGCGAATTTGAAGCCATGACCGGAGCACGGCGATGCAACGATGATGCGGTCATGGCCGGGTGCGCGATCGATCACGAAATCCTCGTCGGGAGTCATCGTATAGATGCACGTCTTCGCTGCGACGATCGGGCCGGCGCTCGCCGGCAGGAAGCGATGGATCGGTGTCAGGATCGACGTTTCGTCCGTGGCCGAGATCGTGCGGTTGTAGGTGTCGGGTTCGACGATTTCGCCGGCATGATGATGTTTCGCGATCTTCAATCCATCGTCGTCATGCAGCGGAAATCCGTAATGGATACCGGCTTCGCTTTCGATCATGAAAACCGGAAACCAGCCGGTCCTGAACAGATCGGGCTGCGATGGCCGCACCCAGAGCAGGACCTGCCGTGTGATTTGGAGCGGTAGTTTGACATCCGGCAACAGCGATCTGGTCCATGCGCCCGCACTGACGATGACTGTGTTCGCTTCGAGAACGCCGCGCTCCGTTTTGATGCGCACGCCATTATTCGTCTGTTCGATCGCGCGCACGCGCTCGCCGGTGCGAAGGTCCGCGCCAGCCGCCGCTGCCAACCGCAAATGTGCGCGAATGCTGGCTTCCGCCTGGACGAAGCCGCCATCGGGTTGAAGGACCGCAACAAAGTCCTGCGGAATGCGAAAGGCCGGATAGCGTTTCATCAGTTCGCGTGCGGACAGGACCTCATGCGCGAGTTGGTGTTCGCGCGATGCGGCGAGCGTGCCTTTGACGAGCGTCGAGTCCGGGGTGCCGATCTCTACGATGCCGGTCACCGTCATCAGGCTCTGGCCGGATTGCCGTTCGAGGTCGCGCCAGAGTGTCGCTGCGCGCCGCACCAGAGGCACATAGGACGGGTGCTCGAAATAGCCGTGCCGGATGATGCGCGTGCGACCATGCGAAGAGCCGCGGTCATGGCCGGGTTCGAAACGCTCGAGGCCAAGGACGCGGACGTTTTGCCGGGCCAAGTTTTGCCGGGCCAAGTGGTAAAGCGCTGCGCTTCCCATGGCACCGAGCCCAACCACGATCACGTCATACGTCACGTCACAGGTCTTTCATGCAAATTACCCAGCCGATGTTAGCACGGGCGCAAGGTTCCGCGATTGCCAACGCCGGCGCGTTCCCGCACAAATACGATCTGGATCAAGGACATCGAAGCGCGTGCAACGTCGGTTCTTTCAACGTCTGTTTGTCATTGTGACAGTTCTGACATGTGCGGCAGATTCAGCGCTTGCCCGCGAGACGGGGCAGCCGAAGTCAAAGCTCGTGCCGGCTCAGGCCCAAACGTCAACACCCGCTGTACAACCTTCGCCCGCCGCCGAGAGCCGACCGAACGTGCCTGTGGTGCCAATGGAGGTGTTCGCCGCGGAGCCTGAAGCTGAGGCGACCGCCAAAGTTGCCGACAGCAAGCCGGACGAACCATCGGCGTGCCGTATACGGATCGCCGACCGGATTGCCGTCATCGAGCCGTTGCCGGCGCTGGCCGGTCCGGGCGATTGCGGCGCGACCGATGTGGTGAAACTCGAGGCGGTCATCATGCCGGACAAGTCGCGCGTGACATTGACACCGGCTGCGACGCTCCGCTGCACGATGGCGGAAGCGGTCGCGACATGGGTGCGGGAAGATCTGAAAGCATCGGTTGCCGCGCTCGGCTCTGCCATCCGCAGTCTCGACAACTACGCATCCTATGATTGTCGCGGTCGCAATCGCGTTGCCGGCGCGAGGATCAGCGAGCATGGCATGGCCAATGCCATCGATTTTCGCGGCGTTCATCTCGCCAACGGCAAGTTCGCCGGCTTCACCGATCGCAGTTTTGTACGCGATTTTCGTGAGGCAGTCCGCAAGCAGGCTTGTGACCGGTTCACCACGGTTCTCGGACCGGGTTCCGATGGCCATCATGAAACCCATATTCACGTCGATTTGGCGGAGCGGCGTGGGGGCTATCGTCTGTGCCAATGGAATGTGCTGGCACCGGTGGATGAGGTTCCATTGCCGCGCCCAAGGCCACAGGAAGCGCCATAACGCCGCCGCTTTTACGCGATGTCGCTGAGTTTTGATGATCCCGTGAACCCTCCCTTCACCGCGATGGTGTAGACGCGTTGCATGAAACCAGTCCGCCCCGCCGATCTTTTGCCGGCTGAGGAGCCTCGCGTGCGCGGCGGTATCAGCCGCCGATCGCTGCTGGTCGGTGGTGCCGGCCTCGTTGCCGTGTCGGGGTCAGCATTGGCAGGCTATTCCGGTGCGGAAGCGGCGATGATGCTGGGTGTGACCCGCTACCGGCTTACGCCGCGTGGCTGGCCAGCGGCTCTGAAGCTGAGCATCACTGTGATCGCCGATCTCCATGCCGGCGGCCCCAACATGGGCGCCGTGCGCGTCCACGAGATCGTCGAGGTTGCCAACAATCTGAATTCCGACATCGTGCTGCTGCTCGGCGATTATGTCGCGACCCATCGCTTTGTCACCGAAGTCGTCCCGGAAGCCGTCTGGTCGGCTGAGCTGGCCCGACTCAAGGCGCCGCTCGGCGTGCATGCCATTCTGGGCAATCACGACTGGTGGTTTCATCAGACGCAGATCCGCCAGGCTTTGGCGCGAGCCAAGATCCCGCTGATGGAAAACACCGCCGTGCTGCTGGGCGAGGGGCAATCGCGCTTCTGGCTGGCCGGGCTGGGCGATCAGATCGCGCATTACATTTCGCCGGGCCGTTTCAGAGGTGAGGACGATCTGCCGAAGACCATGGCGCAGATCAAAACCGACGATCCGGTACTCTTGATGGCGCATGAGCCGGATATTTTTGTCGAGGTGCCGGATCGCGTCTCGCTGACCCTGGCCGGGCATACGCATGGCGGGCAGATTCGGTTGCCCCTGATCTGGCCGCGCTTCGTGCCGTCGATGTACGGAGCGCGCTTTGCCTACGGGCATATCTCGGAGGGCGGACGCGACATGATCGTGTCTGGCGGCCTTGGTACCAGCGCCGTGCCGTTCCGCCTTGGCGTGCCGCCGGAGATCCTGCGGATCGATCTGGGCGGTTGATCCCCCAAACAAAAACGGCGCCGAAACCGGCGCCGTTTTCACGAAATCGTTGATCCGGGTTACTGGGTCGAGTAGCGGTCGGCCATCCCGAAAGCGACCTGCGGATTGTTTGGTGAGTCGCCCTGTTTTGGTGCAAGCACGACGACCACCGTATTGTCCTTGACCCGGTTATAGAGGTCGATGACGTCCTCGTTGGTCATGCGGATGCAGCCGGATGACACCGAGGCACCGATATATTCGGGCTGGTTGGTGCCGTGGATGCGGTACAGCGTGTCCTTGCCGCCCGTGTAGAGATAGAGCGCGCGAGCGCCGAGCGGGTTATGCGGGCCGGGACCGACGACATTCGGGATGCTCGGCCCAAGACGTTCCTTGATCGCCGTGGTCGGCACCCAAGTCGGCCATTCAGCCTTACGGCCGACTTTGGCAATGCCGGAGAAGGCCAGCGCTTCCTCGCCAACAGTGATGCCGTAGCGGATCGCCTTGCCGTCCGGCATCACATAATACAAGAACCGCGAGTCGCTATCGACCACGATCGAGCCGGGCGATTCCTTACGGTGATAGGTGACGATATGGCGCCGATAGGGCTCCGGAATCGTCGCCTTGGCGTAAGGCACTTTCGACAGCAGCTCGCGATCACGCGGCTTTAGGT
>JAEXXW010000044.1 GCA_023405565.1 Pseudomonadota bacterium | reverse complement strand
CGGTGCCATGGTTTATGAGCAGCACATTCACTTCGCCCCGATAATCAGAATCAATCGTGCCGGGAGAGTTAAGCACCGTAACTCCGTTCTTGGCTGCGAGCCCGGACCGCGGGCGAACCTGTC
Organism: Pseudomonadota bacterium; assembly: GCA_023405565.1. GTDB lineage: Bacteria > Pseudomonadota > Alphaproteobacteria > Rhizobiales > Xanthobacteraceae > Pseudorhodoplanes. The sequence goes on along the minus strand of JAEXXW010000044.1, from coordinate 5,207 downwards.
CCTCCGTGCCCTCGGGCAGGGCTATGACAATGCCGGTCGGCACCATGACATGGCGGCCAGGGGCAATCATGACGGGATTGTCGTCGGGCACTGCGGCGATGAGGTCCATGCCGGCAGCCCTGGCAGTCTGATAAGCGGGCAACGGCAAGCCTCTGCCGTGCGGGAGTTGCACGATTTGTAATTCCAGGCCGGTCACTGATGAGATCCGTTCAATGCTTGCGCGACGCGCGCGATCAGCGTCCGCGCCACGTCGTCCTTGGATTGGGAAGGCCACGATTCGACACCGTCAGCCGTTACCAGATGCACGGTATTGCGATCGCCACCCATGATACCGGTTTGCGGCGACACGTCATTGGCAACGATCCAGTCGCAGCCCTTTGTCTTCAGTTTTGTTTTCGCGTGGTCGAGGACATGTTCGGTTTCGGCAGCGAAGCCGATGACGAGCTGGGGCCGGCCGCTTTTCAACTTTGCGACCGTGGCCAGGATGTCGGGATTTTCCGTCAGCGTGAACGAAGGCGCTCCGGATTTGTTTTTCTTGATCTTCTGTGTCTGTGCATTGGCGACGCCCCAGTCCGCCACTGCGGCGGCGAAAATCGCGGCATCGACCGGCAATGCTTTCTGTACGGCCGCGAGCATCTCCTGCGCCGTTGTCACACGGACGGGCGACACTCGCGCCGGATCGGGCACATTCACCGGGCCGGAAACAAGAATGACCTCGGCGCCCGCGGCCGCCGCCGCTGCGGCAATCGCATGGCCCTGTTTCCCGGATGAGCGATTGGCGATGTAGCGCACAGGGTCGATCGGCTCATGCGTCGGACCGGAGGTGATGAGCACGCGCTTTCCCGCGAGCGGTTTGTCGGTGCTGCTTGATGAAAGAATGCGTTGTGCCGCATCGACAATTTCTAGCGGTTCGGCCATGCGGCCGGTGCCGGCCTCGCCGCTTTCGGCCATCTCGCCGTCATTCGGGCCGATTAGTTGTGTGCCATCGGCGACGACACGCACGACATTGCGTCGCGTTGCCGGATGACGCCACATCATCGGGTTCATCGCCGGTGCCAGCAGGATTGGTTTGTCGGTCGCCAGCAGTACGGCGGACGCCAGATCGTCAGCATGACCATTGGCCATCTTGGCAATCAGGTCAGCCGTCGCCGGCGCAACGGCAATCAGATCGGTATCGCGCGCGAGGCGGATATGCCCGACATCGAATTCGCTTTGCGGATCGAACAGGTCGGTGAAGGCCTTTTCACTGGCCAGCGCGCCGACCGACAGCGGCGTCACGAATTCATGAGCGGCCTTTGTGAGAATGCAGCGCACATGCGCACCGCGCTCACGCAGGCGGCGGATCAGGTCGAGCGATTTATAGGCCGCGATACCGCCGCCGATGATGAGAAGGATGCGCTTGCCGGTCATGAGATACTAAGCCAATGCACAATGAATAGCATATCGTGCGTCCCTGGTCGAAACGAAGCGCTCGACTGCCTATCGTTAAAGAACGAGCCTATTTAATCAGCCAGACGATATAAATCAGCAGCGCGGCGATTACCCAGAGCGCGATGGCGGTCCAGCGGTTGCGGCGGGCTTCGGCGCGGCCGATATCGGCCACCGTTTCCGGCGCCAGCACGAGGCCGTTGCGCGTGGCCGCATCCAGCTGCTCGATCAGTACCGCGCCGCGCGAGAGCAGCCCCGGCACCTGGCCCATGAAGCGGCCGATTTCCACCGTGCCTTCAACGGCGCCGGATACCAGGCCGATGGGACCAAGATGCCGTTCGATCCATTCGCGCACCACGGGTTCGGCGGTGGTCCACATGTCGAGCTTGGGATCGAGTGAGCGCGCGACGCCCTCGACCACCACCATGGTCTTCTGCAGCAGCAGCAATTCGGGTCGTGTACGCATGTCGAACAGGCCGGTGACCTCGAACAGCAGCATCAGCAGCTTGGCCATCGAGATTTCGTCGGCGGAGCGCTTGTGGATTGGCTCGCCGATGGCGCGGATCGCCTGTGCGAAATCATCGACCGAGTGATGCGAGGGGACATAGCCGGCCTCGAAATGCACCTCGGCGGTGCGGCGATAATTGCGGGTGATGAAGCCGTAGAGAATTTCGGCGAGGAAGCGGCGTTCCTTCGGCCCGAGCCGCCCCATGATGCCGAAGTCGACGGCGACGATCCGGCTGTCGCGATCGACGAACAGATTGCCGGGATGCATGTCGGCATGGAAGAAGCCATCGCGCAGCGCATGACGCAGGAAGCTCTGGATCACCGCGCGGGCGAGTTGCTTGAGATCGTATCCTTCCGCTTCGAGCGCGGCGCGGTTGGACAGAAGCGTGCCATCGATCCATTCGAGTGTAAGTACTTCTTTCGCCGTGCGATCCCAGTCGACGGTGGGCACGCGGAAATCCGGATCGTCCTTCGTGTTCTCCGCCATTTCGGACAAGGCGGCGGCTTCAAGCCGTAAGTCCATTTCCAGCGCGACCGAGCGGCGCATGGTCGCCGCGGTCTCAACGAGACGCAGGCGGCGCGCTTCGGCGGAAAAGGATTCAGCGGTGCGCGCGGCAAACGCAAAGGCGTCCTGATCGATCCTGAAGCGCCGCTCGACGCCGGGACGCAGAACCTTCACCGCCACCTGCTTCAGGCCGTCATCGGTCTGCACTTCGGCGCGATGCACTTGGGCAATCGATGCGGCGGCGACGGCGGGGCCGAGCGACGCGAAGACGTCCTTCAGCGGCTTGCCGAAGGCGCGCTCGATGGTGGCGATCGCTTCGGCCTGCGGAAACGGTGGCATCCGGTCCTGCAGGCTTTCCAGTTCCTGCGCGACCGTCACGCCGACGACGTCGGGGCGCGTTGCCAGAAACTGGCCGAGCTTCACATAGGTCGGACCCAGGCGGGTGAGGGCTGCGGCGATCTTGCCCGCCTCACTGGCCTTGCTGGGCCGCTCAATCAGTCGGGCAAGGCGCAGGCCCACGCGCGCCGGAATGGGCAGCAAGGTCGGATCGACCTGGCTGAACACGCCTTCGCGTGCGAACACATAATTCGCGCGCAGCAGTCGAAACGAATAGGTGAGAGCGGAGATCACGTGTCAATTCGCGAGAGGTTGTTGCAAGGGGTGGTGGCGCAGCTCACAGACGCCAACCCGAATGCAGGGCAACGATACCGCCGGTCATCTTCGTATAGGAGACGTGTGCAAAGCCGGCATCCCGCATCATCGATGCGAAGACTTCCGGCTTCGGAAACTTGCGGATCGATTCCACCAGATATCGATAGGATTCGGCATCGCCCGTCACCACGCGGCCGATCGCCGGAATCGCGTTGAAGGAATAGAAGTCATAGATCGCGTCGAGGCCTGGCACCTCGACCGAGGAAAATTCCAGACACAGAAAATGCCCGCCCGGCTTCAGCACGCGATAGGCCTCACGCAAGGCCGCATCGATGCGCGGGACATTGCGGATGCCGAAGGCGATGCTGTAGGCGTCGAATGAGAGGTCCGGCAGCGGCAGCTTTTCGGCATTCGCTTCGACGAAGGTCAGGGCATAATCCAGGCCGCGCTTTTCCGCGCGCTCGCGCCCGACTTCCAGCATGCCGCTGTTGATGTCGAGAATGGTCGCATGGGTGCCGCCGCCACCGGCCTCGATCACCCGGAAGGCGATATCGCCGGTGCCGCCCGCGACATCGAGCAGCCGGAAATCGCGGTCGTTCCTGGGCGGGTTGATCGCCGTGACCAGCGCGCTCTTCCAGGCCCGGTGCAGGCCAGCCGACATCAGGTCGTTCATCAGGTCATAACGGCGCGCGACCGAGTGGAAAACGCTGTCCACCAGCTCCTGTTTCTCCTCCAGCCTGATCCGCCGGAAGCCGAAATCCGTCTCGTTGGTCGTCTGTTCGCTCATGGTTTTTCCTGTGCGCGGGACGATAGCCTAGCCGGGTGACGCAGGCTACAAAGCCTCTCCGCTCTCGTTAACAGGACCTGCCAGCCCGGTATCCGGCCGTGACCGTCACATTCAGCCCCGCCGTTCCGATCTTTCGTATCTTCTCGGTTGAGAAGGCCCGGGAATTCTATCTCGATTTCCTCGGCTTTGCGCTCGACTGGGAGCACCGGTTTGAGGATGTTGCGCCGGTTTATATGCAGGTCTCGCGCGGGCCGCTAGTGCTGCATCTCAGCGAACATCATGGGGATGCCACGCCCGGCTCGACGGCTTATGTCCGTATGCGCGGTGTGCGCGACTACCACCGCGAGATCAGTGCCAAGAACTATCCCTATCTTCGCCCCGGTGTCGAAAGCCGCGACTGGGCGGAAGCCGAGATGACGGTCACGGACCCGTTCGGCAATCGCATCCGGTTCGGCGAAATGCCGGCCTCGAAAGACTGACGCGACGATGCCTGAATTACCCGAAGTCGAAACCGTCCGCCGTGGCCTCGTCCCGGTCATGGAAGGCGCGCGCTTCACGAAGGTGGAGGCGCGGCGCGGCGATCTGCGCTGGCCATTGCAGAAGGATTTCGTTGCCCGGCTGGAAGGGAAAATCGTCACCGGTCTTGGCCGCCGGGCGAAATACATCCTCGCTGACCTGTCGTCAGGCGACGTGCTGGTCATGCATCTGGGCATGTCCGGCTCGTTTCGTGTGTTGGCCTCGGGCGAGGAGGCGATGCCGGGTGATTTCCACCATGAGCGTTCCAAGCTCGCCGCCCATGATCATGTGGTCTTTCACATGTCGAATGGAGGCATTGCGACCTTCAACGATCCGCGCCGCTTCGGTTCGATGAAGATCGTGCCGCGGACTGAGCTTGAGAACGAGCCGCTGCTGCGATCGCTCGGGCCGGAGCCGTTGGGCAATGCCTTCGATGCAGCCATGCTGGCGAAGGCCTGCGAGGGCAAGAAGACTAATCTCAAGGCTGCGCTTCTCGATCAGCGCATCGTTGCCGGCCTCGGCAATATTTATGTCTGCGAAGCGTTGCACCGCTCGCATCTCTCGCCAAAGCGCAAGTCCTCGACGATTGCGGGACGCAAGGGCGAGCCGAACGATCGTGCGGTCGCGCTGGTTGTCGCCATCCGTGATGTACTGAACGAAGCGATCGTAGCCGGCGGATCATCGCTTCGCGATCATCGCCGCACGGACGGCGAACTCGGCTATTTCCAGCATTCGTTCCGTGTCTACGATCGCGAAGGCGCAGCTTGCCCAACGCCCGGATGCACCGGCATCATCAAGCGTATGGTGCAGGGC
>JAEXXW010000656.1 GCA_023405565.1 Pseudomonadota bacterium | reverse complement strand
GCTCCTCAATACGTAATCCCGGCTAAGATAAGCTTTGTTTCCGCCGTGGCTCAGTTCACGCCTAAAACGGTGGAAACCGAAGAAGAGCGTCAAAAGCTCATGTTCCGCATCAAGGCGCAAATCTCTCCGGATTTGCTGCGCAAACATATTCAGCAAGTTAAGACCGGCCTGCCGGGCATGGCCTATGTCAAGCTTGATCCGAAGATTGATTGGCCTTCTAACCTTAAACCAACGTTGGTGCAATGAGCCTTGTCGATCTTGCGGCTATTTCCAAGATCGAGCCTGTCGTTCGTCTGACGGATGTCAGCCTGTCCTATGGCAGAACGCGTGCGCTCGATGCCATGACGCTCGACATGCCGCCTGGTTGCATGGTCGGTTTGATCGGACCGGACGGTGTGGGCAAATCCAGCCTCTTGTCACTGATTGCCGGTGCCCGTGCTATTCAGACCGGGCATATTGAAGTCCTTGGCGGTGATATCGCCGATGTCCAGCATCGACAGGCTGCGTATCCCCGAATTGCCTATATGCCGCAGGGGCTTGGTAAGAATCTATATCCGACCTTGTCGGTCTTTGAGAATGTCGATTTTTTTGGTCGGTTATTCGGGCAGGCTAAACAGGAGCGCGAACGTCGCATCAACGGACTCCTGGAGCGCACCGGGCTTGCTCGCTTCTCGGATCGGCCAGCGGGCAAGCTCTCCGGGGGCATGAAGCAGAAGCTCGGTTTGTGTTGTGCTCTGATCCACGATCCAGACCTTTTGATTCTTGATGAGCCTACCACTGGTGTAGACCCGCTTTCACGTCGTCAGTTCTGGGAGCTGATCGATGTGATACGTCGGTCACGGCCTGGCATGAGCGTCATCGTTGCCACTGCGTATATGGAAGAGGCTGCGCGCTTCGATTGGCTTGTCGCTATGGACGGTGGGCATGTTCTCGCCACTGGCACGCCGACAGATCTATTGAAAAGAACAAACGTATCGAATCTGGATGCGGCATTTATTGCCTTGCTTCCCGAGGGAAAGCGGCTGGGACACAACGAGGTTGTTATCCCGCCATTGGTGTTGGATGTAGATGGCGAGATTGCCATTGAAGCTGAACATCTTTCCGTGCGCTTCGGGAACTTCACTGCTGTCGATAATGTGAGCTTCAAAATTCCGCGCGGGGAGATTTTTGGTTTTCTCGGCTCGAACGGGTGCGGCAAGACCACCACCATGAAAGTGCTGACCGGCCTGCTGCCGGCCAGCGAAGGGATCGCCAGATTGTTCGGACAAGAGGTGGATCCCAACGACATGAATATCCGGCGTCGCGTCGGCTATATGTCCCAAGCTTTCTCGCTCTACTCTGAACTGACCGTACGCCAGAATCTCGATCTGCACGCGCGTCTGTTCGGTATGGCGGCTGATACAATTCCCGGTCGTATCGATGACACTGCCCGTCGCTTCGATCTCGGTGAGGTGATGGATGCGCTTCCTGATGCGCTGCCGCTCGGCATTCGCCAACGCCTGTCGCTTGCCGTCGCCATGATCCACTCGCCCGATATCCTCATCCTCGACGAGCCGACATCAGGCGTCGATCCGGTAGCGCGCGACAATTTCTGGCAAATCCTGTCTGACCTGTCGCGCAAGGATAAAGTGACGATCTTCGTCTCGACCCACTTCATGAATGAGGCCGAGCTATGCGACCGTATTTCGCTGATGCACGCTGGCAAGGTGCTCGTTAGCGACACACCGGCAGCCATCGTCGGAAAAAGGTCGGCTGCCAATCTTGAAGAGGCGTTTGTCGCCTATCTCGAAGAAGCAATCGGCGATACGCGAGAACCGGAAAAAGCCGAGTCGGCGCAGCGTGAAGTAGTGGAAGCAGGTGCTACGTCTGCTTCCACCTCATCCATTCGTCGTCTTTTTGATGTCCGCAGGATGTTTGCCTATACGCAACGAGAGGCACTGGAATTGCGGCGCGATCCGATTCGAGGCGCGTTGGCGACCATCGGGAGTGTTATTTTGATGTTCGTGCTGGGGTACGGCATCAATATGGACGTACAGAATCTTTCCTTCGCCGTTCTTGATCGCGACGACACGACTATCAGCCGCGACTATGTGCTTCAGATCGCGGGATCGCGCTATTTTACGGAGAAGGCACCCATTACAGATTATGCCGATCTCGATCGGCGGATGCGGAGCGGTGAGCTCAGTCTCGCAATCGAAATTCCTCCGGGATTTGGACGGGACGTCTCACGGGGGCGTAACGTTCAGATCGGCGCCTGGATTGATGGTGCGATGCCAACGCGTGCGGAGACGGTCCGAGGATATGTGCAGGGAATGCATGCGGGCTGGCTGACACAGAAAGCCAGCGAGCTCTATGGTAAGACGGCTACGGCAGGCGATTTCCAGCTTGCAATCCGCTACCGATACAATCCAGGCGTCGAGAGTCTTGTGGCGATGGTTCCGGCGGTCATTGCTCTTCTTTTGTTGATGATTCCCGCGATGCTCGCCGTACTGAGTGTGGTCCGGGAGAAAGAGCTTGGATCCATTATCAATTTCTACGTTACTCCAGTGACCCGTCTTGAGTTCCTGCTTGGTAAGCAGATTCCCTATATCGTTCTTGCCATGTTGAACTTTCTTTTTCTCATGGCTTTTGCGGTTTTCATCTTCCGTGTTCCATTCACCGGTAGCTTTCTGACGTTTACAGCCGCGACCGTTCTTTACGTGATTATAACGACCGGAATGGGGTTGGTGATATCGGCCTTCATGTCCAGCCAGATTGCCGCCATCTTCGGAACCGCGCTTATGACCCTTATTCCGGCGATCCAATATTCCGGGCTTATCGATCCGGTATCGTCGCTTCAAGGTTTTGGCGCTGTGATAGGCCAAATCTATCCGACCACACACTTCGTGACGATATCCCGTGGGACTTTCTCAAAGGCGCTCGATTTCGGCGACCTCGCAGGATCGTTTCTTCCTTTACTGATTGCAATCCCGGTCCTGTTAGGTCTCGGAACGCTCTTTCTGAAGAAGCAGGCCAGTTGAGATGAAACTCGCGAATGTTTTTCAGCTCGGAGTGAAAGAACTGCGTGGTCTGGCCCACGAGAAGGCATTATTATTTCTGATCCTTTATGCATTCACGCTCTCGATCTACACGAGTTCGCGTGCCATGCCCGAAACGTTGAATCGAGCCGCGATCGCGATCGTTGATGAAGATCAGTCGCCAGCATCATCGCGCATTATTACCGCATTCTATCCGCCATATTTTACAATTCCGCACCTCATTACGCCGCCAGAGATGGATAGCCGGATGGATGCGGGTGTCGATACGTTTGCCTTGGATCTTCCTCCAAATTTCCAACGCGATCTTCTTGCCGGCAAGTCGCCAACGATCCAGCTTAATATCGACGCAACACGCATGTCCCAAGCCTT
>JAEXXW010000017.1 GCA_023405565.1 Pseudomonadota bacterium | reverse complement strand
GGTGTGCTCGCCTCGTCAGGTCTTGTCAGGCCATACAATTCGAAGTCACGAAAGGATTCCAGCCGCGTCTGGAAGAATCTTTCATGACGCGCAGCCCCTTGGATCAAGGTGTCGAGGCGTTCCACATCGTCAACGGAAAGATACGGGAGTTGCTCTCCCGAGCGCAGGACGTTGCCAACTTCCAATGCCTGGCCCGTCTCGTCGGTTATGCCGGCAACGCGAATAGCGCCATCAGATGTTGCAATACTGGCTGCATCGTGTTCGACCAAAATGACCCGACCAGCAGGTGCCGATGTCGGGTTGCTGGCAGGTGTAATCGATAGAACGTTGTAGGCGCCGACGGATGTTCGCAGCTTTGGGACGCAAAGAGGATTTGGATAGCGCTCGCCGAAGGTCATGGCGCGAGCCAGCCGGACGATCTCATCCGTCGTGCTGGAGAGGTCGAGCGTTGCGCCCGCCGTCGGTCGTGCATAGCGAGAATGATAACTTCGTTCTGAAAAATCCTGAGGTTGGCCTGCAAGCGTATCCTGCTCAATGGCGTCGACCATTTGTGCGAAGCACGCCAGGCCCTCTTCGAAGCATTTGATGTTGAGGGTCAGAGATGTTTCATCGGCTGCAATATCAAAGAGGCGTTGCGCGTAGATGTCTCCTTTGTCCACCTCCTCCGACAATGCATGCCATGTCACGCCGTAACTGGTATCTCCTGCGAGGATGGCCCAAGCCGGCGCATTGAGGCCCGCATGTCGTGGAAGTGGACCATCGTGGAAATTTGCGGCGCCCTTTTTGGCAGCTTGCCAGACGACATTCGGCAATAGCCGGAGATTGGCTATGCTGAAGAACCAGTCGAAGCTTTCTTCCGGCAGCCCATCCCGGATGACGTCCTCGCTATCAAGCCGTTTGATGCCTTGTTCGGCGACCCATCGGGCGATGTCGTCATTCGCTGTGACGACGGTAACGACTTGATGGCCGCGCTCGATCAGGAGACTGGCGCACTGCGTTAGCAATGACCCATCGCCCATCAGAACGCACGTAAACTTGCTCGGCATGGTCCCACCTCGATATCCAAAAAAGAATACCGTTAGATGATACCTTGCTGCAACATCTGTCGGTCACCGCGCTAGCGGCTTCGCTGATAAACGATGCGGATGGTTATTGTGGCCGGGCGAGAAGCCAAAGCATGGTAATTCACGAATCTGCCGCGTGGGGAGATCGTCACGGGTGTGGGCATTAACCCTGAATTTTAAGATCACAAAAGATTGAGTAAGCCGGCACGCTGCTGACTCGCTTGCAGTCTCGGACGTCGTCAACATCGCCTTTTTATTGTGCGCGCCCATGCGATGAAGCATGAATTCGTTCTTCTGAAAGAGCTGTGCTCTCTGCTTGACCCGATTGCGACGGTGAGAGGCTTCGCTGAAAGTCCTGTCCCAAAAAAGCGGATGCTGCGAGCAAGGACGCCGCGTGCGGGCGAGGGACTGAGCGAGACATTGGAGGCGTCATCGCTGGTACTTGTCCAGACTTGCGGATATGCCGCAGCGCTTACATCAGCCTGCGATAACCGGGCAATCGCCGCGTTGCGAATATGGACAGATTCATTAGGCGACCGTTGTCGCCTGTGATACACGGGGCCGAAGCGGTCTCGTAGCTCAGCCGGGTCGGGCGGCGTCTTCCAAGATAATTTGCGTAAGATGGCGCGGGGCCTGCGCGATTTTAATCATTCCCTATCGGCTTTCGGCGGTCGCCTTGGCAAATCGCATTATGGGACATACGAGAAGACGCGCTCTGTTTGGCGTCATGCTGTGCAACACGCTGGAATGGTACGACTTCGCCATCTACGGCATTTTGGTTGCTTACATTTCTCGCGCTTTCTTTCCGCAGGATGCGGGAGATGGCGCCGCGCTTCTCGCAACGTTTGCCTTGTTCGGTGTCAGCTTCGTGATGCGCCCGGTCGGTGGGTTAATCCTCGGCGGATTTGGTGACGATCGCGGCCGGAAGCCTGCTCTCATGATCTCCGCTGCGTTGATGGGACTGGCAACACTGGCGATCGCTCTTATTCCGTCATACGATCGCATCGGTCTCATGGCGCCCGTTCTTCTGCTTATCGCGCGCGTGGCCCAAGGTTTCTCTGCAGGCGGTGAATGGGGCAGCGCAGCGTCGTTTCTTCTCGAATGGGCGCCCTCGGAAAGGCGCGGCTTCTGGACAAGCTTCCTGTCGGTGACGGTCGCCTTGGGCAGTGGTCTTGCCAGCGCCGTTGCCGCTGCGTTGATCACGCTGTTGCCGTCCGATGACATGCAGGCTTGGGGATGGCGTGTTCCTTTCCTCATCGGCAGCCTGCTCGGGGGTGTGGCGCTATGGATAAGAGCCAGAGTGGATGAGACGCCGGTTTATCTGGATGTGAAGCTGGAGCCGTCTCGCGCCGCGCCCGTCACCTTCCGCTCCAATCTGACCTCCGCTCTGCTTGTCTTCGGCTTCACGGTCCACTGGACTGTTTGTTATTATATGTTTCTGATTTACATGCCCGTCTTCACGCGCACCTACGCGCAGCTAAATTCGGCGCAATCGGTTTGGCTGACGGCCATGTCCACCATTGTGATCATCCTGCTGGTGCCGCTGGTCGGGCGATTATCCGATCGTTACGGCCGAAAGCCGTTTCTCATCGCATCCTGCCTCCTTGTGATCTTTCTGGCCATTCCCGCGCTATGGCTCATAGCAACACTGCAGAATTTCCTGGTCATCATTTGCATCCAGATCCTGTTTGCGTGCGCTATCGCTCTTTATTCCGGACCGGGGCCTGCGGTCACCGTTGAACTCTTCGACACGCGCGGTCGATCGCGCTGGTCGTCAGTGTCTTACGCCGTAGCCACGGCGATTTTCGGTGGTTTTGCTCCGGTCATTGCCATCTGGTTGACAGGCGTATCTGGCAGCCCGCTGGCACCGGCCGCTTATGTTGTCGTTGCCGCCTTGATCAGCCTGCTCACCGTGTTGCGCATGCGCGAGACATATCGAACGTCGATCGCCTGACCGGCATGGCAAGCGCCGGTCCTGAAAATGGCGTAACGCTAATCTTTGAGAGGCGGCTTGGCGACGGAGGGGGATGTTCCAAAATGCGCGCGATACGCCCGGGTGAAGCTTGAATAGCCTTCATAGCCGATCCGGCGAGCGATTTCGCTGATCGACAATTGTCCGTCCTGAAGCAGGAGCTGGGCCTGCTCCATCCGGATCAAATGGCCGTAGGTGTGAGGCGTCACGCCAAAAACCTCGCGAAATCCGCTTATGATATCGTTTCGGTTCAAGCCGATGCGCGCGGCAAGTTGCTCGATCGTGGGAGGATTGACGATCTCCCGCTTGTAGATCGTGGCAGCGGCTTCGATCGCCTGTTTTTTATCCGCGACTTCGGGGCGATGAAGCAATGTGCGGGGTGACAAACCGTTGATCTGGGCGACAATGGCGCAAATGATTTCAGTCGCTTTCGCATTGAGATAGAGGTGCTTCAATGGCTCATTATACTTGCAGGACAATATCTGATCCGCAGCGATCATGACGTCTGGCGTCGGGGTCAGCTTCAAGGCGGACAGGCTGCCAACTTTAGAGTTGAATATCGGTCGATAGGCGGCCGGCAGACGATCGACATTCAGCTTGAAATGATTGACCAGATATTCGCGATCGCAGACGATCAGGGCGCCGCGCAGCTTCGTGCCGGTCTGCGTATCGGAGATCGAAAGCGGCACATTCGTGATATGGAGTGTTGCCGGCTTTACGGCATCGATCTTGTCGCTGACCCAGCGATTGTATGAACCGCTGATGGTGATCTGGATACAGACGAAGTCCGGCCGCGCCATTTTGAGGCTGTAGGGGTGGCCGACCTCGAAATCCATGACATGGAGAAACGTCGCATCGTCGATGCGCCGATAGCCATGCTCCCTTGTTTTGAAGATACCGTCCGTCGGGCCCAGTATTTCACTGCTACGGATAAAGTCGCGTTTAAGAAGCTGAGTCTGAAGAGCCCTGAAGTCGATATCCAAAGACTTGTGCGTGCGCATAGCGCTGTCTGCCTGTCACAACACTGCTTCAGCCCCGGTAAGCTGGTTGAATGCCGATCAATTGCGCGCCGATATTTATCGGCAATAACGGTTTGCAATGGGGTGGAATTCACCATTCCGGAAGCGGACCCAGCAGCGGCCATTGTACCAATAATAACGGCCACGTCGTTGCATCTGGCTGCCGATGATCGCTCCGGTGCTCGCGCCAATGGCTGCACCGACGGCGGCCCCTCTGCCTCCACGCGTCGCCCCGCCGATGATGGCTCCCGATGCGCCGCCAATCAGAGCGCCGCTGCCGGCCCGGCTTTGTGCAAATGTCTCAGTCGGCAATGAACAGAGCAGAAAACCAGCCGTGGCGGCCAGACCAAGAAAAATGCGCATCAATATTCCCTTTCAAGAGGCAGACACATCACCATAGTGCGTTTCAACCCCGTGTGGCTGATTGAGATCAATGTTCTGTTCCGTCTGTCACCGCTTCGTCGATACGGAAAAACGGATTTGATGAAGCACGCACAGGTCATCGAGGCTGGCGATCGAGACATTCCGTTCGCGGCGTAGCGTCAATGTCCCATGGCCGATGACAAATTCGGTCGGCGAGGGCAGGCAACCGGCCTGTTTCGGCCGCCTGCTGCTTTCTGGGGGAGCCGGCTTATCGAAGGGTCATCCTCGCGACGCCGAGGGCGAGGTTGACGCCGGCCTGCCCTTGCAGAGACAGGGGTTGCAGGGAGATCGTGCGGTTGGAGCCGCCGACAAGGACATTTGCGCCGCCGCCCAGGCCGATGGAAGCATCTCCACTTGCTCCGACATAGGTGCCGGCGAGGGTACGGGGTGGCAATTTCTTCGTGCGTGCGAAAACGCCCCAGATCATTTTTCCGCCGGCGGTAATGCCGATGTCGAGCCCCAGCCGGTTGATCGTGCCATTATAGAATTCCACGCGGCCGCCGCCATTGGGCGTGAAGCGGCAGCTGATGTTTTGCCGCGATCCGATGATCATGCCAACCGACTGAGACAGATTGCAGGCGAGGCCGCCGGCGCGGATGCGGCTTTGGGCCTGCACCGAAGAATTGGAAAAGAGAAAAAGTGCGGCGGCGCCGGCGATGACCAATGTTGACCGCATGATCGATATCCCCCAAGTGAATGATGGCTTGCTATTGCATAGTATGGCTGCGCCGTCACATTCCGCTTTGACGATACAGTACACGATGATGTGTGCAACGGTTTCGACAGGGCAGCCACGTCGGTGATGGATGCATGAGCGCGCCTTCGGTCATGCAAGGAAAGGAAGACATGCTCATTCGAAAGTATGTTCGAAAATATGCGCTGGTGTTGGCGGCAGCGCTCGGGCTTCTGGGAATTCCGGGTGAGGGGATTGTATCGGAGGCCGAGGCGCAAGGCAGGGCAGCGCGTTCAAACAGGCCGGAGCGCCCGCCATTGCCCGCGCATGCGCGTGAACGTCCACGGCCGCGTCCGGGGTATACTTGGCTGGAGGGTCGCTGGATCTGGGACTGGAGCCAAGCGAAATATGTCTGGTCGCCAGGCCGCTGGGAGTCTGATCGCGCCAGAGCCCGCCGCGGTGACCCTGCCTTGGTCTTTCGCGGCGGCCGCTGGCAATTCGAGCCCGGCCGATAGATGTCGGCGACGTTAGAGCCCGGCTTTGATGGAATCAAAGCCGAGGCTCCAGCCTTTTTTGTTTTGACGCGTTTTCTTCACGCGAACCGGT
>JAEXXW010000011.1 GCA_023405565.1 Pseudomonadota bacterium | reverse complement strand
CAATGATATCCCAATGTGCGGGGTGCCGGTCGAGCGCTCCGAGGAATACCTGCATCGGCTGATTGCTCTGGGGCATAGAGTCGGCGTCTGCGAGCAACTGGAAGATCCGGCGGAAGCCAAGAAGCGCGGCGGAAAAAGTGTGGTCCAGCGCGGCGTCGTGCGTCTGGTCACGCCGGGCACGCTCACAGAAGACACCTTGCTCGATGCAAAGCGCAACAATTATCTGCTTGCTCTGACGAGTGCTCGGGCATCCTCGGACACCGAACAACGCCGCTTCGCGCTGGGCTGGATCGATATCTCGACCGGCGAATTCCGCGTGACCGAATGCGCCGCCGGCAGCCTCGGTGCCGAGATCGCCCGCATCGAGCCGGGCGAAATCATTGTGTCGGATGCGCTCTATTCCGATGCAGATGTTGCGCCACTCCTGCGACAATTCGAACACGTCATGCCACTGACCCGCGACGTGTTCGATGGCGCGACCGCCGAGCGGCGGCTCTCGGATTATTTCAGCGTCGCCACCACCGAAAGCTTCGGTCCGCTCTCGCGCATCGAGCTGACCGCGGCCGCAGCCTGCGTGACCTATGTCGAGCGCACGCAATTCGGAAAACGCCCGCCCTTGTCGCCCCCCTTACGCGAAAGTGCCGGCGCCTCGCTCGCCATCGATGCCGCGACACGCGCCAATCTCGAATTGCTGCGGACATTGTCAGGCGAGCGACGCGGCTCCTTGTTCTCCGCGATCGATCGCACCGTCACAGCGGCCGGATCGCGCCGGCTCGCCCAGCATCTCGCTGCGCCGCTCACTGATCCCGATACCATCTCGCATCGTTTGGATGCGGTTGAGCTCTTCACCTCCGATGCGCTGCTGCGCAGTGACGTACGTAGCCGGTTAAAGGCCGCCCCCGATCTTGCGCGCGCGTTAACCCGCCTTGTCGTCGGGCGTGGTGGCCCGCGCGATCTCGCCGCCATTTGCGACGGGCTTGCGGCCAGTGTCGCGCTTGCATCACGTTTGTCTGAAACGGCGACGCTACCGGCTGACATTGCGCGGGTGGCGGACGGATTGAGGCAGCCATCGCCAGACCTGTTTCACGATCTGTCGGCGGCCCTCGCCGAAGAACTGCCTGCCCTCAAGCGCGATGGCGGATTCATCCGTCCCGGATACGATCCGGCGCTCGACGAAACGCGAGCCCTGCGCGATCAATCGCGCAAGGTCATCGCCGAATTGCAGGCGCGCTATGCCGACGAGACCGGCCTGAAGGCACTGAAGATCAAGCACAACAATGTGCTCGGCTATTTCGTGGAGGTCACCGCCCAGCACGGCGAAAAGCTGATGGCGCCGCCGTTGAATGCGCGCTTCATCCATCGCCAGACGCTGGCCGGCCAGGTGCGCTTCACAACGACCGAGCTTGGCGAACTGGAAGCCAGGATCGTCAGCGCCGCCGATCGCGCGCTCGGTCGCGAAGTTGAGATTTTCGAACGCCTGACACGAGACGTGACCAGCAGCGGCGACAACATCAAGGCTGCGGCGGAAGCGCTGGCCACACTCGACGTCGCTTCGGGACTGGCGACGCTGGCGGTCGAGCGCGATTATGCGCGCCCGCAGATCGATCGGTCGCTTGTCTTTGCGATCGATGGCGGCCGGCATCCCGTGGTCGAGCAAAGCATCAGTGATCCGTTCATCGCGAATGACTGCGATCTGTCGCCTCCACCAGATGCAGAAGGAGCTGTTGGAGCTGGCCGCATCTGGTTGCTGACCGGTCCGAACATGGCCGGTAAATCGACCTTCTTGCGCCAGAATGCCTTGATCGCCATTCTTGCGCAGATGGGAAGCTTCGTTCCGGCGCGTCAGGCCCGCATCGGAATCATCGATCGCCTGTTCTCGCGCGTCGGCGCCGCCGACGATCTCGCACGCGGCCGCTCCACCTTCATGGTGGAGATGGTGGAGACCGCTGCCATTCTCAATCAAGCGACCGAACGTTCGCTTGTCATTCTCGATGAGATCGGCCGCGGCACTGCGACTTTCGATGGCTTGTCAATCGCATGGGCGAGCGTCGAGCATCTACACGAGGTCAATCGTTGCCGCTCGCTATTCGCGACACATTTCCATGAACTGACCGCGCTCGCCGCCAAACTGCCGCGCATCCACAACGCGACCATGCGCGTCAAGGAGTGGCAGGGCGACGTGGTGTTTCTACATGAAGTCATGCCCGGCGCGGCCGACCGCTCCTACGGCATTCAGGTGGCCAAGCTCGCTGGCTTGCCCACAAGCGTGATCGAACGCGCGAAAGTCGTGCTGGCCGAACTGGAAGCGGACGATCGCGGCAAGCCGCCGCTGCGCGGCTTTGAAGACCTGCCGTTGTTCCAGGCCATCAAGCAGGTGTCTCCGCCGCCACCCCAAGACGATGCACTGACGGCTGTCGTCTCCGCACTCAATGCGCTGCACCCGGATGAGATGTCACCGCGTCAGGCGATGGATGCCCTCTACGCATTGAAGCAGACGCTTGCCGACAAAGCCAAGTAAGTGCGCTTCTGCCGCGATCATTCCAGCGGCATCGCCGCCACAAATCGCGTGCGCCGGACCCACAGTAGTGCGTTCCACGCAAGCGAACCCACGAGACTCAGCGCCAGCGCCCACCATACGCCCAGCACCGGCGCCAGAAAGTGGATGGTGACGAAGACCAGAATAAAGCCAAGCATCGGCACCTGAGCGTGGGCAATGACATTGGACGTCGCCTTGCCGCCAATCCGGTTATGCAGGATGACGATGAAACTCGACATCGCCATCGGGAACACAGCGAAGACACCGGACGCAAACGGCCCGATCGAGTGACTGACGCTCGTCACCAGAATGACGAACAGCGAAACCAGCAGAGCACGGATCGGAATATCGTAAGGCCGCGTGTTGGCGTAAGGCTTCGTGACGGAGGCGGTTCGAACCGGCGCAGTCGCCGTGATGGTGATGGTTACCACAATGGCATTCAGGATGATTGCGCCCAAGATCCCCCAATCCACGAACCGCAGCAGCGACGCAACAACAAACCATGCCGCCAGTGCGCTTCCGAGACTGACGGCGAGAGAACGCTTCTGCGCGAGCACAGCGTAAACCGCAGCAAACGTGACGCCGGCTGCATTGCCCGCAAGACTGCCGACGGCGGAACCGGAGATGAAGTCAGGCGTATGGTCCAGCGCCAGGATAATATAGGCTGCGCCCACCGATGTTGGCAGCGACGCAATCATCGCCCCGAGAAAAGGGCCACCACGCTCCACGATCAGCGACGCGGTGACGATGATCGTCGCCGTCAAGGCCGCTTTCAGCAGAAGCGAGAGCCAGAAATAATCGGCAGGAGACATAGCGGGAAAGCACCGGCATTCCCCTCCGAACAAAGGGGCATTTTCGCGTATGAGTTGCGGAAGCGCGATATGCCTCTATCGAAATTCCCGGCGCACGCCTAGAGGCTCCGCACGATTCTGGGTCAAGGAATGTCTGCTTTAACAAAATTTGATAGCTCAGATGAACTTCCGCAACCTTGAACTGTCCCAAAAAGGGATTCAGCTACGCTGGAGCGAAACCACCACCGGCGGCCCCGCTTTGATTGTCTGATAGACCACGCAGTATCGTTCGGTCAGTTTGAGAAGTTGATCAAGCTTCTCTTGAGGCACGTCAGTATCGATATCGAAAGCAAGACGTATTTCGCGGAACCCGACAGGTGCATCCTTGGCAACACCCAGCGTGCCACGAAAGTCGAGATCGCCTTCCGCCAATACTTTGCCGGACTTGAGCGGAATATCGAGCGCCGTTGCGACCGCCTTCAACGTGACACCGGCACAGGCGACAAGCGCCTCCAACAACATGTCGCCGGAACACAGCTCGATGCCAGAGCCACCTGTTGCCGGATGCAGACCCGCAACCGCCAGAGCGCGACCGGTTTCGACCTTGCAGGCAATGTTGGTGTCATCGAGCGTGCCTTTGGCTTTCAGCGTGATCAGTGCTGAAGCGGCATCAGTCTTGTAACGATCCTTGATCGGCGCCTGCATCGCCCGCAGTTCAGCAGCATCCATCGTTCCACCCCTCATCATATTCGCAATTACGCAAGTATTTCATCCGGCGCCAACACCACGCGCCCAATCACATGGCCATCCTTCAGGTCATGCAGGCTCTGGTTCACGCTGTCGAGCGGACGAATTTGCACCGGCATGTAAGGCATCGGCGTGCGCCGCAAAAGAGCGATCAGCTCTTTTAGCTCAGGAAGGCTGCCAGTATAGGACCCCTGAATGGTCATGGCCCGCATCGGGATATAAGGCGTTGGAATCGTGATCTCGCCGCCGAACAGGCCGACGACAACCAGATGGCCGCCCTTGGTCAGAAGACCGCTGCCGAGCTTTACAGTCGCACCCGAGCCGACAAAGTCCACCACCGCCCAGATACGATCATTCACCAGCGCCTGGATCTGCGCTGCAACATCAGACGCATTCGCGTCGACAACGGCGATCGCACCGGCCTGCATGGCAGCCTCGCGCTTGCCGGCATCGGTATCAACGACGATCGCGCCGCGCGCCTTCATCGCGCGAAGGATCGCCATCGCCATCAATCCCACACCGCCGGCACCGATCAGAACCAGCGGCTCTGTCTTGAGCAGATCCCCGAACTTCTTCAGCGCGCCATAAGCGGTCACGCCCGAGCACGCGAGTGGCGCGGCCTGCTCGCGCGGGATGTCGCCGTAGTCGATCAGATAGCGCGGATGCGGCACCATGATGTGATCGGCAAAGCCGCCGGGTCTGAATGCGCCGATGAATTGCGGTTTGAGGCAGAGCTGCTCGTCACCGCGCTGACAGACAACGCATGCGCCGCAGCCGATCCAGGGATAGACCAGCCGCTCTTCCCCGAGCGTCACGTCATTGGCATCGGTACCAACAGCAACAACACGACCAACATTCTCGTGGCCGAGTGTGATCGGCAGTTTCAAGCCACGATCGGCAAGGCGCATCACCTTGCCGCCACCGATGTCGTATTCGCCTTCCCAGAAATGAATGTCGCTGTGGCAAATGCCGGCAGCTGTGACCTCCAGCAAGACCTCGGTACCAACCGGCTCTGGCGTGTGCCCCTCACGCAGTTGCAGCGGCGCTCCGCATTCGCAGACCTGGTAGGATTTCATTTTTATGTCCTCCCTGTCGCGCAGCTTATCCCGCTTCCTGCAAAGCGGGGAGAGGGTGGCGAGCAGCGAAGCTAAAGCGGGAAGAGATAAGGGGAGACGGCTACCACCACATGGCGGCGCCGTCTTCCGACTTGGTGGCGCGGTCGTCGACGCTGATGGTGCGCCCGAGGGAACGATCGAGCGCGGCCAGCACACGCCGCTTCACATGATCGAAGGCCGCCGATTGACGATCGCGCGGGCGCGGCAGATCGGCGTCGATTTCCTCGAACAACCGACCCGGACGCGGCCGCATGACGATGATCCGGTCTGCGAGCACGATGGCTTCTTCGACATCGTGCGTGACAAGGATCAGCGTCGGCTTTGAATCCGCCCAGAGATCCAGCAGGTGGTCCTGTAAATCAGCGCGGGTAAACGCATCGAGCGCGGAGAAGGGCTCATCCAGCAGCAGCACTTCGGGTCGTGGCACGAGCGCACGCGCGATGGCCACGCGCTGGGCCTGACCGCCCGACAATTCGCGCGGCCAGACACCGGCCTTGTCGGTCAGGCCGACGCGATCGAGCGCGCGCGCGACACGCTCCTTGCGCTCGTCCGCCGGCAGATGCGCGATGCCGAAACCGACATTCTCGGCCACCGTGAGCCACGGCAAGAGCCGCGGTTCCTGGAAGATGATGCCGATCTTCTCATGCGGTTGTGTGATCACCTCGTCGTCGAGATGCACGAGCCCTTTCGTTGGCCGATCAAGACCGGAAATCGCACGCAGCAGGGTGGACTTGCCGCAACCGGAGCCGCCGACAATCGCAACGATTTCGCCTGGTGCGACGTCGAGCGTGAACTCCTCGAGCGCGCGGACATTGTTGGGATAGGTCTTGGTGACACGCGCCAGCGACAGCATCGATCAGGCCTCTTGACGCGCGTGAAAACGATCTTCCCAGCGCAGGAACGGCGCCGTACCGGCTGTCAGCAGCCAGTCCGTCGTCTTGCCGAGGATCGCAAAGACAATGATGGCGGCAACAATCTGTGCCGGCTTTCCAAGCTGCTGGCCGTCGATCAGCAGATAACCAAGCCCTTCGGACGCTCCCATGAATTCGGCGGCGACCACAAACATCCAGCCAAGACCGAGGCCCGATCGCAACGATACGACATAGGTCGGCAGCACGGCAGGCAGAAGAATGCGCCGCACCAAAGCCGGACCGGACAGACGAAACGCGCGGCCGACTTCGACGATCTTGCGATCGACCGACAGGATGGCCCCCATCACGCCGAGATAGACCGGGAAGAACACACCGACCGCGATCAGCGTGACCTTGGATGCTTCGAAGATGCCGAGCCACAGGATGAACAGCGGCACCCAGGCAATCGACGGAATGGCGCGCAAGGCCTGCAAGGTCGGGTCGACGATCGTACGCGTCAGCGCGGAATAACCGGCGATAGCGCCCAGCAATGTGCCCGCAACAACACCAAGACCGAAGCCGGCGGCGACACGAAGAATGGTTGCCTGTGCGTGACGCCAGAGTTCGCCGGTTTGCGCCAACTCCCACAACGTCGTTGCAATCACAGACGGCGGCGGGATCAGGCGGCCATTGGAGAAGCCAAGATGGACGGCGAGCTCCCACAACGCGGCAATACCGAGCGGCAAAGCCAGGCCCAATAACGGATGCAGAAACCATGGCCGGCGGACAGGCGTATCAACCGCAACACTATCGGTTTGCTGGGCCGTTGAAATGGTCATGTCAGAGACAGACATGGCGCAACCGGATTTCGCGTTCAAGACATAACTGAATGGACCGATGTGACGGCAATTAAGCCGTTCCCGGACTGCTGGGAGGAGATCAGTCCGGGAACGGCGAGCCTGACGGTTAATTCGTCAGGGCAACGCTGTCATCGATGAGCGAATCCACCGTGGCTTTCACATCCACATTGGCGGGGATCACGCCGGCCTGCTGCAGGGCGATGCCCGCGGCAAGGATCGATTCCTTCTGCGGCGCACCGATCTTCGAATGGGTGAGTTCGGTGCGCTCTTTAAGCTGACGATCGACCACAGCTTCCGGCAGCTTGGTGACGGCGATGAAGGTCTTCTTCACCTCATCCGGATTGGCGAGCGAGTATTTACGCGCCTCTTCGTAGACCTTCAGCACGCGCTGCACGATCTCGGGATTCTGCTTTAAAAATTGCTCGCGCACATTGAGGATGCCCCAGGTGTTGGC
>JAEXXW010000670.1 GCA_023405565.1 Pseudomonadota bacterium | reverse complement strand
CGGCACAATATCGGCTTCATGGCGGTCGAGGCGATTGCGAAACGCCACGGCTTTGCGCCGTGGCGTCGCCGTTTCCAGGGCGTCACCACCGAAGGCAATATCGACGGCAAGAAAGTGCTGCTGCTGCTCCCCGGCACGTTCATGAACGAGTCCGGACGCGCCGTGGCGGAAGCCGCCAATTTCTACAAGATCGACTTGCATGACATCGTCGTCCTGCATGACGAGCTGGAATTGCCGCCAGGCAAGATCCGTATCAAGACCGGCGGCGGCAATGCGGGGCATAACGGATTGCGATCGGTCTCCGAACACATGGGCAACGACTACAGGCGCATGCGCCTTGGCATCGGTCATCCCGGCGCCAAGGAACTCGTGCATTCTTATGTGTTATCGGATTTCGCCAAATCGGAACGTCCCTCGGTGGAAACGCTGTGCGACGCTATTGCCGACAATGCCGGCCTCCTCGCGCGCAACCAGGACTCGTCGTTCCAGAACAAAATTCATCTGACGATGGTAGCGAAAGGTTTCGATACCAACGGCAGCACTTCCAATGAGCGGTAGCAAGGCAGCGTCATCATGGGTTTCAAATGCGGCATCGTTGGATTGCCGAATGTCGGCAAATCGACGCTTTTCAACGCACTGACAGAAACGGCTGCGGCGCAGGCAGCCAATTACCCCTTCTGTACGATCGAGCCGAATGTCGGTGAAGTCTCGGTGCCCGATCCGCGGCTGGAAAAGCTTGCGGCGCTCGCCAAATCCGAAAAGACCGTACCGACCCGGCTGACCTTCGTCGATATCGCCGGCCTTGTGCGCGGAGCGTCGAAGGGTGAAGGACTCGGCAATCAGTTTCTCGCCAATATCCGTGAAGTCGACGCCATTGCGCATGTCGTGCGCTGTTTCGAGGACACTGACATCACCCATGTCGAGGGCAAGATCGATCCGATCGCCGACATCGAAACGATCGAAACCGAATTGATGCTGGCCGATCTCGATAGTCTCGAGCGGCGCGTCGATGCCCTCGAAAAGAAGGCGCGCGGCAATGATCGCGAAGCCAAGGAAACGCTCGAACTCGTTCAGCGCACGCTGAAGCCGCTGCGCGAAGGCAAGCCTGCGCGCGTGGTCGAGCGCAAGCCGGAGGAGGAGCGGCTGTTCTCGATGCTCGGGCTGATGACCGCCAAACCGGTCCTCTATGTCTGCAATGTCGAGGAAGGCGCCGCAGCAACCGGCAATGACTATTCCGCGAAAGTGGAGGCGCGTGCCAAGGAAGAAGGCGCGGTGTCCGTCGTGATCTCCGCCAAGATCGAATCCGAAATCGCCGTCCTGTCCAAGGAAGAGCGCGCCGAGTATCTCGACGCCGTCGGCCTGAAAGAGCCGGGCCTCGACCGGCTGATCCGCGCCGGTTACGGCCTGCTCGATCTCGTGACCTATTTTACCGTCGGCCCCAAGGAAGCGCGGGCCTGGACCATCACCCGCGGCACCAAGGCACCACAGGCCGCCGGCGTCATCCATACCGATTTCGAACGCGGCTTCATTCGCGCCGAGACCATCGCCTATGACGACTATGTCGCGTTGTCAGGCGAGGCCGGCGCGCGCGATGCCGGCAAGCTGCGCCTCGAAGGCAAGGAATACGTCGTCAACGACGGCGACGTCCTGCATTTCCGCTTCGCGACCTGACCGCAGGCAAACGCGGCAGCTTACATGGGCTCGTTTTACATGGGCTCGCCGCGTTCGCGGATCGCGCCGAGATGCTCGTTGATGCGGAAGATCACCATCACGAGCTCGCAGACGATGCGCACGAACACGATGCCGGCGCAGACATAGAGGACCGACGCGATCAGCAGGAAGAAACCGGCGAAAAAGTTGATCGCCATCATGCCAAAGGCCGAGAAAATGAAGGACAGGCCTGACAACACGATCAGGCCCAGCGCCATCCAGTAGAAGATCCGGATGACGGTCGGCGTGATGAATCGGTCCCATTGCAGCAGGTCGTTCAAATTCATCATGGCTGGTCCCCGGTGAGGTTCGAATCCGGCTTTACGCAAGGCTACCTGCCCGGTTCGTCCGGTCAATCGACCAGACGTCGCGACATTGACGTCCCGCACAGCGAGGGGTACCCCATGACGTCCGTTCCGCAGGTGGTCCGCCCTTGTCCAAACTCCATTTCGAAGATTTCACTCCCGGCCAGACGATCGAGCACGGTCCGCGGCTGGTGACGCGCGAAGAAATCATCGCCTTTGCCGCCCAATACGACCCTCAGCCGATGCATCTCGACGAAGAGGCTGGGCGCAATTCCATGCTCGGCGGCCTCAGCGCCTCAGGCTGGCATACGAGCAGCATCATGATGCGCATGATCTGCGACAGTTTTATGCTGAGTTCGAGCTCGATGGGTGCCGGCGGCGTCGAGGAAGTGAAGTGGCTGAGACCGGTCCGCCCTGACGACAAATTGACGTTGCGCACCACGGTGCTTGACGCCCGCCGCTCACGCAGCCGGCTGGAAATGGGCATCGTCCGTTTGCAATATGAATTGTTCAATCAGCACGGCGACTGCGTGATGATCATGACCGTCCCGACAATGTTCGGAACACGCAATCCGGCGGCGGTGTCGTCATGATGAAGTTCTTCGAGGATCTACAGGTCGGCGAGCGCGTGCAACTTGGTTCGTATCTGTTCACGGCCGAAGACATCAAGACATTCGCCAGTCAGTTCGATCCGCAGCTTTTTCACGTCGACGAAGAAGAGGGCCGGAAGTCGCATTTCGGCGGGCTGATCGCCTCCGGCTGGCATACGGGTTCGATCTGGATGCGCAAGCTGGTCGATTACAACAAGGCGCGCCTGGACGAGCTGCGCCAGCGCGGCGAACGCGTTCCGGTCGGCGGCCCTTCCCCCGGCTTCCGCGACATGCGCTGGCATAAGCCGGTTTTTGCCGGTGATACGGTGTCTTACGGGCTCGAGATCCTCGATTTGCGTATCTCTAAGTCCAGGCCGCAATTCGGCCTGGTCAGTCTCCTCGCCTCCGGCGACAATCAGCATGGCGAGCGGGTCATCAGCTTCGTCAGCACCGGCTTCATCGAAAGGCGCAACCCGGCAGCAGAATGACCGTTCTTGCCGAAACCGATGCAAACAGGCGCGACGAACGACGCGCCATGTCGGTTGCATCCGGTGCGCATGCTCTGCACGACGGTTACACTGACCTGATCTATGTGATGCTGCCAATCTGGCAGGCTGAGTTCGCGCTCTCGTTTGCCGCTGTCGGCCTGCTGCGGGGATTGTTTGCCGGCACCATGGCTGCCTTGCAGATTCCCGCCGGTCATCTCTCCGAGCGCTACGGTGCAGCAGCTATCCTTGCCGGAGGAACGGCGCTGGCCGGCTTCGGCTATTGCCTTGCGGGCCTGAGCGGCGGTTTCGGCATGCTCCTGGTCGCCCTTCTCGTCGGTGGGCTTGGTGCCAGTGCGCAGCATCCGATCGCGTCCGCACTCGTGGCGCGCGCCTTTTCCGGTGCGCGATCGCTGAGAGCACTGGGCGGTTACAACTTTGCCGGCGACATCGGCAAGATGACCGTGCCGGCTCTGGCGTCGCTGATGCTTGTGGTGATGCCATGGCGGCCGGCATTGCTCGTTCTCGGCGCAGCCGGGTTTGTCGCCGCTCTCCTCATCCTGCTGCTCACGCCGCGCTTTGCGCCAATTGCCACCTCCTCCCCGGCCAAGGCCGATACCGCAAAGCCGGTACGCAGTCTGCGCTATGCCTTCCCGATCCTGACATCGATCGGCGTGATCGACAGCGCAACCCGCATGGGTTTTCTGACCTTCCTGCCCTTCATCCTCACAGCCAAGGGCGCGAGCCTGCCGACCATCGGCATGGCCCTGACACTGGTTTTTGCTGGCGGCGCAGTCGGCAAGCTGGTCTGCGCCTTCATTGGCGCGCGGATTGGCATCATCGGCACCGTGTTTCTCACCGAAATCATGACGCTGGCGCTGATCCTGTTGATCCTGCCGGTGCCGCTGGAAGCGGCCCTGATCATCCTGCCAATTCTTGGTATTGCGCTGAACGGGACATCGTCCGTGCTGTATGGCTCTGTGCCGGAACTGGTCGCGCCGGAGCAGCGCACCCGCGCTTTCGGCATCTTCTACACCGGCACGATCGGCGCCGGTGCGATTGCACCCATTCTTTACGGCGTCATCACCGACGCTATCGGACTGACGGGCGGCGTGATCGTCGTTGCGGCCCTGGTCGTCCTGACATTGCCGCTCGCGCTCGTGTTGCGGCCTGCCTTCGCTCAGGACCAGTCGCCGAGCGCGGTCTGAACCACGCTCAGCGCCGCCACGGCCGCCGTATCAGCGCGCAGGATGCGCGGACCGAGCGCAAGCCGCACGACATTTGGCTGTCGCAGCAGCAGCGCCCGCTCATCCTCGGCAAAACCACCCTCTGGCCCGATCAGAACGGCAAGTGGCGTTCCCTTCGGCACGACGGACAACGCTGCGATCGGATCGCGGACCTCGGCATCCTCGTCGCAGAAGATCAGAACGCGCCCATCGGATCGTGTCTCCAATGCTTTTGGCAGGGGCATTGCGTCGGCGACTTCGGCGATGGTGAGAATGCCGCATTGTTCGGCGGCCTCGATCGCATTGGCCTGCATGCGGTCGAGATTCACCCGAGCCGCCTGCGTATGACGTGTGGTCACCGGCTGCAGGCGCGAGACGCCGAGTTCGACCGCCTTCTGCACCATGTAGTCGAGCCGGGCATGCTTCAGCGGCGCGAACAGGTAATGCAGGTCGCAAGGCTCGTGCTGGGGCCTCGTCTGCTCCGTGATGGAGAGCGAGACACTCTTGCGGCCTTCCGGCTGCAGAGCCGCCAGCCACTCACCGTCCCGGCCGTTGAACACGAGAACCGCATCGCCGGCGCCCAGCCGCAGCACATTGCCGAGATAGTTCGACTGCCCTTTATCGAGCGGGACAAGGGCACCCGCGGCAAGCGCGTCTGCGACGAATAGTCGTGGGGTACGGAAATCGTATCGCGGCGGCATGGCTGTCTTTAAGGCTACCGGTAAATTGGACCGCTGGTGGCTTGGTCCCGTCGTTTCATCACCCTATTATGCCGCGAATCGCGATTTGCCGCTGTCTCGCCGGATTTACCGGCTTGATGACAGCAAGAACGACTCCGGACCTGCCGGAAGCGGGAGTGAAATATCCATGAGGCTGATTCAGGGCCTTTCCGCAACGACGATGACACTGGTGCTGCTGGGAGCGGCGCCGGTTCTTGCTGCGCCGGAAAATGGCCGGATCGAACTTGCCCAGGCGGCAGCCCCTGCTGGCCCGCCCACCAGCGGCTGGACCACGCCGGGCGCAACGCCGCAGGCTGCGCCGCCGCCGTCATCGGGCTGGAGCGCACCGGGTGCGGCGGCTTCCGCGCCTCCCCAGCAGCTTCCGGGCGGTTGGGCTCCTTCTGGCCCACAACGCGATTGTGCCGGCGAATTCATGCCGCTGCGGCAGGACGCCGAAAAGAAAGCCGGCGCCATCAAGGCCGCTGCGGCCACCAAGAAGCAGCCGGCGGTTTGCGCCGCGTTCAAGAATTTTGCCGCCGCGGAAGCCAAGGTCGTGAAATATGCCGAAGACTACGGCTCCGAGTGCCGGATCCCGCCGGACGCCGTCAAAATGATGAAGGCCAACCACGCCAAGACGGTCGAAATCCGTACCAAGGTCTGCGACGTCGCCGCGGCCCCGCAGCCGCGTGCCCCGAGCCTCAGCGACGCGCTCGGCACGTCGCGCATTCCGACCGCACCGTCCGAGGGTGGAACGAGTACCAAGCGCGGCGGCGCCTTCGACACCATGACCGGGAATTCATTGGCCCGATGACCGGAACGACCGGGCGCGTCGCCGATTCGACCGGCAATTGGGTCGATACGGTCGCGCCATCATGGTCGCGGCCCTATCTGCGGCTGGCGCGGCTCGACCGCCCGATCGGTTCGTGGCTGTTGCTGATGCCATGCTGGTGGTCGGCTGGCCTCGCGGCCATCGCGGCCGGCCGCCCCTATCCCGATCCGTGGCACTGCCTGCTGTTTTTCATCGGCGCATTTGTCATGCGCGGCGCCGGCTGCACCTGGAACGACATCACCGATCGCGATCTCGACGCCAAGGTGGAGCGCACCCGCTCACGTCCCATTCCGTCGGGTCAGGTCACCGTCAAACAGGCGCTCGCGTTCCTTATCCTGCAGGCCCTGATCGGGCTTGCCGTGCTGCTGCAGTTCAATGTCTTCACGATCCTCTGCGGCATTCTCTCGCTCGCAACGGTTGCCATCTATCCGTTCCTGAAGCGCGTGACGCATTGGCCCCAGATCGGTCTCGGCCTTGC
>JAEXXW010000639.1 GCA_023405565.1 Pseudomonadota bacterium | reverse complement strand
TCGGCACATTGTTCGGGCTGATCTGCCTTGCCACCTTCACGCCACTGCTTGGGGAGATCGCGCTAAGCTTCGGCGCGTTCGAGTTCTTCTGGCTGGCGCTGCTCGGCGTCGTGATGTCGGGCAATGTTGTCGCTGCCGATCCGCTGAAGGGCTGGATCGCCGGCCTGCTCGGCCTGTTCACCGCCTGTATCGGTCAGGAAGGCATGTATGCCTATGAGCGCTTCTCCTTCGGCAATACCGATCTCGCCGGCGGCTTCCAGTTGATCCCGGTGCTGGTTGGCGCCTTCGGCTTTTCCGAAGTGCTGATGGTGATGAGCGAGAAAACAGTGCGCGCCAAGATCATGGAATTCGGCTCGGCCTTGCCGAAGATCATGGACGTGCTGCGCTACTGGCGCACGATCCTGCGCTCGGGCGTGATCGGCGTGTGGGTTGGCATCCTGCCGGGCGTCGGCGAGGACATGGCAGCGTGGTCGTCCTATGCGACGGCACGGCGGCTCAGCAAGGAGCCGGAGAAATACGGCAAGGGTTCGGTGGAAGGCCTGATGGCGGCAGAGACCGGTGACAATGCTTCGGTGCCCGGCGGCATCATCCCGGCACTCGCGCTCGCTATTCCGGGATCGGCGCCCTGCGCCGTGCTGCTCGCCGCCATGATCATCCATGGCGTGCAGCCCGGCCCAATGCTGATGGTCGAGAACCCGCAATTCGTCTACGACGTCGTGGCGATGGTGCTGTTCTCGACACTCGGCATCCTGTTCTTTGGCTTGTTCTTCATCCGCCCGCTGCTAAAGATCACGCAGATTCCGCGTTCAATCATGATGCCGATGATCTTCGTGCTGTGCGTGATCGGCTCCTACGCGTTGTCATCGCGGCTGTTTGACGTCTACACGATGCTGGGCTTTGGCACGCTGATCTTCGTCATGCGGCTCTATGGCTATCCGGCCGCGCCCTTCGTGCTCGGCCTTGTGCTCGGCGATATCCTCGACAAAAATCTGCGGCGTGGCCTCGTACTGACCGATGGAGATATTCTGCCCTTCTTCACAAGGCCGATCAGTGCCATTCTGGCGGCCCTTGTGATATGGACCCTGTTCACCAACGTGCCGGTATTGAACAATCTTGTCGTCCGTGGCCGGACGGCCTTGATGGACCGCCTGTTTCGGCGCAGCCCGAAAGCGACGCGACCGCACGCATGAAAATTTCCCTCTGCAACGAAGTGCTTGCCGAATTCGACTTTGCGCGGCAATGCGATCTCGCCAAGCATCTCGGCTATGACGGCCTGGAGATCGCGCCGTTCACGCTGTCGCCTGAGCCGCATCTGCTGCCAGCGGCACGACGCGCGGAGATCCGCAAGATCGCGAGCGATCAGGGCATTGCCATCACCGGCCTGCATTATCTCCTGCGCGCGCCGGATGGATTGTCGATCACGTCATCCGATACCGCAACGCGCCAGCGCACCATCGATGTGATGCGGCGGCTGATCGACCTTGCGCATGACCTTGGCGCGGACATCATCGTGCATGGCTCACCGGCGCAGCGCCGGCTCGAGGCGGGACGCGAGGAGGAAGGCCGCAGGCATGGCGTGGCCTGCTGGCAGGCCATCGCCAAGGACGCCGAACAGGCCGGCGTGACCTATTGCATCGAGCCACTGCATCAGCCCGAGGCGAATTTCGTCAATACGGTCGAAGAAGCGGCAAGGATTGTCCGCGACATCGACAGCCCGGCGGTCCGCACCATGATCGACTGCTCGGCGGCGGGACTGACCGAAAAGCAATCCGTGCCGGACCTGATCCGGCAATGGGTGCCGACCGGCCTCGTCGCGCATATCCATTTCAACGATCCGAACCGGCGCGGCCCGGGTGAAGGCGACCTTGCCTTTGGGCCCATCGCGCGGGCTTTGCGCGAGAGCGGCTATCGCGGCGATGCCTCGATCGAGCCGTTCATCTATATCCCGGACGGCGCCACCTGCGCGGCCCGCGCAATCGGCTATATGCGCGGCGCATTCGAAGCCGCAGCCTGATCGACCGCAAGCTTTTCGACCGCCCCGAACAGCGTCCTGACATCGCGTTCGGCGATATTGCGGGTGATGAAGACCAGCCGGCTTAAGCGGTCATCACCCGGCCAGGCCTGCAATTCGGCCGGCGGATGCGCGAGATGCTGCACGAATTGCACGACCACAGGCCCGGCGCAGCCTTCGACATTCAGAATGCCCTTGGCGCGCAGGATGTCGCTGCCGCGCAGAGCCATCAGCGTTTCCATCGTTCGCGCGACAACAGGCCATGGCAACGGACGATCCCAGGTCAATGTGAAGCTGACGATCCGATCGGTATGCACGGCATCGGCGATAAACATCTCGCCGTCATGCAAGGACGACGCACCATCGCCGGCGAACACACTGCCAGCGACGTGGCCGTGGTCTGACGGCACAATGCCGGCGCGCGGATTGAGCGAGCGCAATTGCGCGGTCAGCGCAGCATCCTTACCGGATGACGCGATATCCGTCTTGGTCACGACGATGGTGTCGGCCATGATCGCCTGCCGCCGCGCCTCGGGAAATTCGTCGAGCGTTGCTGCACCGTTAACGGCGTCGGCGGCAGTGACGACAGCCTCGACATAATATTCACCGCCGAGCGCGCGATCGGTCGCAAAGGTGCGCAGGATCGGCCCTGGATCGGCAAGACCGGACGTCTCGATGACGACACGCCTGAAATGCGACACCAGCCCGCGCTCGCGGTCCGTCACGAGCCTACGCAAGGCGACCTGAAGATCGGAGCGCACGTTGCAGCACAGACAGCCATTGCCGAGCAGAATGGTCTCGTCGGTGCTCGATCGCAGCAAGGCGTCGTCGATGCCAGTGGCACCGAACTCGTTGACCACGACCGCTGTGCCGTGACCGGCCTCGCTCTCGATGAAGTTCTTCACCAGCGTTGTCTTGCCAGCGCCGAGAAAGCCGGTGACGACGATGACAGGAATGCGTGCGCCGCGCTCATGGCGCTGCCTGCGGCCGAACAACCCGGCTTCGGACGAACGGAAGAGATCGGTCATGTTACTCACAACTCGTCATGCCCGGCTTCATGCCGGCATGACGGAAGAAATAACTCAGAACCCCATCTCCAGAATATACAGCCCGCCCACATGGCGATCGACGGTGTAGACGATACCGCGTTCGTCCACGAACACATCGTTGAGCTGGATCGTGCCCTGCGGCGCGAGTGCCGGCGCTTCCGGCACGAAAGTAGCGATTTCCTTCGGCTGATAGGGATTGGAGATGTCGTAGGCGCGTACGCCCCCGTTGAAGAACGCTCCGATAATGATCTGGTCGGAGAACCACGCATAGGACGATGGCACATTCTCGTGGATATTGTGCGTGCCGAAACGCCCGCCCCGGCTTTTGAAGGCTTCGTAGGGCAATGGGCAGGTCGCGATCGGCACCGGATTGGTTTCGTCGCGGGCATCGAGAATCCAGACCAGCTTCGGCCAGTCGGCGGCATTATCGACCACCGATTCATCGGTCACCACCAGCAGGCCACGGTCGAAAAGCGGCAGGACCGTGTGGGTGAAACCGTGATACGGCGGCGAATTATCCCAGTGCGCGATCGGCTTTGGACGCGACTTGTCCGAAATATCCATGATGTACATGCCGCCATCGATATAGCCGAGATAGCAGCGGTCCGGCCGCTGCGGATAGACGTTGGTGTT
>JAEXXW010000606.1 GCA_023405565.1 Pseudomonadota bacterium | reverse complement strand
GAAGAGTGTCGTCCGGTTTCGATGTTTCCAGATCCCGCAACTTCGGAGCGACATCGCTCATGAATGCCCGCATCGAGGCGTGCCGCTTTTCGCGATTGGCCCAGGCCTTGCCGGCAACAATCAGCAGCGTGCCGAAACCGCCGGACGCGAGATAGAAGTCCTTCAACTGCCTCGTGACCTGCTGCGCGTCACCCACGAGATAGATGCCGGCCTCCACCAGCGCGTCGATGGCGCGCCGGTCATTGGGCACATCAAGGTCGTAAGTCGCTTTCAGATGTTTGAGAAAACCACGCTGGGCCTGGACCGAGACCTCATAGGTCACCGCCTCGCGAAGATCCTCGATCGCCTGTTGTCGCGTGTCGGCGATATACACCAGCCGCGCGACGGCGATGTTCTTCAACGGATCGCGCTGGCCGGCCGCCAACGCATATTGAACGTAGCGTTCCGACTTGGCCCGCACGCGTTGCGGCGTTTCCTGGAATGTCGTCAGCAGGGTGTAGCCCCGCTCGGCGGAGATTTTGAGCATCGGCTCGTTGTCGGTCGCGGTCGCCATGGCCGGTCCGCCGGCATCGCGCGGCTTGGGCAACGCGATCAAGCCCTTGCCCTGCCAGAAACGTCCGTCGAGATCGAACGGCGCATCGGTGTTCCAGCATTTGATGATGGTCTCGAGGGATTCCGCGAGTCGCGCGTGCCGATCCTCGAATGCCAGGCCGCGCTCCTGGGAAAATAACGGCGAGGCGAAGCCGGTCCCGAAGCCGAAGATGTAGCGCTCGGGCCCCAGCAGATGACTGGTGACGGCGGCCTGGATCGCGACATCCAGCGGATGATGGATATGGATCAGCTTGACGGCGGACCCCATCCGTATGCGGGAGGTGAGCGCGGCGGCCTTGCACATCAACAGATCGGGCGCGGGGATGGTGTCTACCCGATTGATGTAGGGAAGCTCACCATGATGCTCGCTGATATAGGCATCGCGGAAGCCAAGCTCCTCGGCCAGAACGATCTCGCGGATATCCTCGTCGTAGCTCTCGCCCGCGATATTGTGTGGACGAAAGCCATTTGAGAAAATTCCGAATTCCATTTCCGTCCCCGAACTGCCGCGCGCCTTTCAAGCTTTTTCGAAGCCTGCCGGCATCAGGATGGTCTCAGGCGCGCGCCACCTGCTTGGTGGTGTTCTCGTCGCGATACTGGCCCCACACATTGTCGAGGAATGCAAGACTCTCGGGGTCGAGATCCATCCGCGGTTCGACATCGCGATCCCAATAGCCGTATTTGTCTTCGCCCGCGATCAGCATGGCCGAGCGGCGGGTCATCGTCGAACGTGTATGAGCCGGCATGTAGAAGAAGGCGATGCCGATCCGCCGATCGTCGGATTGATTGGCCGGAGAGCCATGGACCGTGCGTTCGTGATGCATGGAGAACTCGCCGGGCTCCAACGGCATTTCGACGCCCTTGCTGTCATCGACGATGACTTTCTGGCCGCGCGCCAGAAGGTTGTTGGCGTCATAGGTCTCTTCATGATCGAGATCCGGACCGCGATGGCTGCGGGGAATGACGCTCATGCAGCCGCTGAGGGAATCCGCCTTCGACAGCGCTACCCACACCGTCACCTCTTCATGCGGATCGAGCCCGTAATAGGCCGAGTCCTGATGCCAGGAGACAAAGCGCGGATCATGCGCGTTCTTGGCGAAGGCTGACGAACCGAACAGGAGCACATCCGGTCCGATCAGGGCCTGCACCGCGGCAACGATGCGTGGATGACGGGCCAGATCCACCAGCCACGGAAAGGCAAGATGGGCTTTGATCTTCAGGCGTTTGTTGACTTCATCTCCCGACGCCGTCTCATATGCCTCGATGCGGCGGCGATATTCGGCGGCTTCTTCCGCGCCGAAGGCGCGGATCGGAGACAGATAGCCCTCGCGCTTGAAGAACTCGACTTGCTGGGAAGTGATGACGTCGTTCATGTCTTGCATCATGCCTTGGGTCATGCTCGGCCTCGCTCGCATTGGCGATCTGTTTCGGCAAAGGAATTCATGCGCTCCGCATGCGATATATGCGCAGCCCCACAAAAGATACACACTGTAGTTTTATGTTTCTTCGGCGGTCAAGCTGAGGGCATGTTGATATTGTGAGCAGAGGGCCGTGCAGATGAGACAAAAAATAAGCGCCTCAAAAATTCAGCCGCGCCGCCGCGGGCGACCGCAAGGCGATGAAGTGAAGGTTGCTATTCTGAAAGCGGCGAATGAATTACTTGAGGAGCAAGGATATTCCGGCTTCACCATCGAAGCCGTTGCTGCGCGCGCAGGTGCTGCACGATCGACGATCTATCGCTGGTGGCCGAATCGCGGGGCCCTGGCCATGGCCGGCTTTCTGTCCGAGACCGCGCCGAAGATCGCCTATAAATGGACGAAATCCCCTATTTCCGACATTAAACAGCAGATGATGGTGGTCGCCGAAGTCTATGGCGGCAAAGTCGGGCGCACGATTTCAGCGCTTGTTGCACAAGGACAAGGCGATCCCGAAACGCTGAGAGCGTTGCTCGAGGGTTATGTCAGGCCGCGGCGCGATGAAGCCAAACTTGTCCTGATGCGCGGGATTGAGTGCGGCGAACTGCGCAAGGACATCGATCTCGATATTGTCGTGGATTCGCTTTACGGCCCGATCTGGTATCGCATCCTGGTACCGCATGCGCCGATTTCCGCGAAGTGGGCGGCCAAGCTGGCGGACCAGGTGTTCCGCGGCCTGCGCACAAAATAAGAGACATTCTGTCTCTTTTTTCGGGTTGCGCCTGCCGGTTTGAGTAAACTGGCATGCGGATTGCTGGACATCTTCCAACTGCGGGATGTGCTCCCTGCGTGCAAACTGTGCAGCGCGACATCGAGTTGGTGATGCAGATGGTTTCGCCTTCGACCTGGACCGCACTTCTGGCCGGCGCTCGACGCTGTGCCGCGGCTCCGTCATGCATTCCAAATCAGAAGTCGTTCTTCGCTGTTTCCTGCACAGGCGAGCCGGCGCATGTCATTCATTCATTGCTGCGTTGATATGAGGGAGTTCTTCCGATGAAAGTGTCCGCCTTCCTTGGTTCTCTTTTGGCAATCGCCATCAGTGGCGCAGCGCACGCGGATACGGTCAAGATC
>JAEXXW010000604.1 GCA_023405565.1 Pseudomonadota bacterium | reverse complement strand
CTATCCGCCGTCTCTCCGTCTCATAATCCAGATCAATTGCCGACATTGCGTTCAGTGTGGCCGTGGAGCCGTCTGGAAGGTGGACGACACGCGTCTCCGCAACACCTGTTGCATAATCTGCGGACAGCGAACGCTTGAGGCCGCTCGTCCAAAGCCCTCCCACACCGATGGCACCCAGTCCGACGATACCCGTGATGATCCCACGTCGTGACGGGGCGGCATGGCGACGTCCGGGCCTGATCAAGCCCGTCACAGGATCCCGATGCAATTCGGATGCATCATGCCACAAGGCTTCAGCCTCGGTGGCCGCCGCGTCGTGAGCCGCGCTCTGTGCGCGCCACGCCCGGAAAGCTTTCCAGTCCGCCTTGTCGGCTTCGCCCGAGTAAAGGCGCACGATCCAGCCAAGCGCTTCGTCGGAGAGTGCTTTTGGTGGATATTTCTGGTCGGGGGTCACTCTACGGAATCTCTCGCCGGTCACGACAGGCCATGGCTGTCCTATCTCTATAGACAGGTTCCAAAGCAAAGACCCTCAACGGCGAAGCGATTTTTTTTAGCCCTCTCCGTCATCCCGCATCAGATCGCGGCAATGGACGAGCGAGCGCATGATATGTTTCTCGACCATACTGACGGAAATACCCAATCGATTGGCAATCTCGCGATGGCTCCGGCCTTCGACCTTGTTGAGGAGGAAGGCGGTTCGACAGGCCGATGGCAGTTCGTTCAACAGCACGGCCAAGCGGATGACGCGCTGGCGATGATGAAGGACATGGGTCAGATCATCGCCCTGAACGAGAGAATCGATCTCCTCAAAGTCGACGCGGTGAAGCCATTCGGCGTTCTGCCGGACTGAGAAGTCGACTGCGGCGTTCCGGGCCGCCGCAAAGACATAAGCCCTTTGGTATTCGATAACGGCGGCGTTCGGGCCTCGGCCGGCAAGACGAAGATATGTGTTCTGCACGACCTCCTCGCCGCCGTCCCTGTCTCCCACAAGCCTTGCGGTAAACCTGACAAGATCGCGATGATGGCGGCGGTAGAGTTCGCCCAGCCATTGGTTGAGGCTAGGCATGCTCGCCTCGCTGACCGCCGCGACCGGGAGCAAATGGCGCCGCAACATGCCGCCGGCCACCACCTGATTGAGCGCGGACTGCTATGGAAGAAGCACGACGCAAGGCGAACCATCATAAAATACAGGACAGGCAAAAGGCCCATCCATCGCCCTTCATAGCTCCCGCGAAAAACACTCGCAATACCAATGATTTAGAGAGCTTCTAGTGAGCGATGCCTTTGGTTGCAAGAATCGTGGACCGGAGCCGCATAGGAAAAGAGCTCGCGGCGGCATGGCCATCGACCGCGTAATACCGACGACATTCTCCTCAACATTCGCCACCTGGCATGCCGGAAGATCATTTGGATTAGGGCCTTTACTATCGAGCCGCCGAACGCCGCACTTGGACATTGTAAAATTCAGCCAATGCGCCCCTCTCTTCGGGTGTCAGCACGCGCGCTATCGAACGCATGGACCCATACACATCATTCCGGCGTGTTCTTTGAGCAAAGGCCGTCAGTTGCCGCTCGATATATGCAGGGAGCTGACCAACCAGCGCCGGGGCTCCCCGCTTGTATCCCGCCGGTCCGTGACAGGACGCACAGGGTGCAATTCCTCGCTTTGGATCGCCGGCAAAGACAAGTCGTCGGGCAACATCGGCATCATGGAACCCACTATGCATGCCTTCCGCTTCAGGCGTCGAAGCACCGCGTTTACTTGCGTAATAGGCCGAAACATCGACCAGATCCTGCGGCTTCAGAGCTTTGGCAATCGCCCCCATGACACCCGAGGGCCGCTTACCGCTTCGAAAATCCTCAAGCTGCTTGAAGACAGCGTCCGCATCCATTCCGTCAATCATCGGAACAAGCTGCACCTTGCTTGCCCGTGGACTGCCATGACACGCGGTGCAGTTGGTTGCGACAAAGGCGCCACGCTTTACATCGCCGCTTTGTATTCGCTCGATTGTCTGACCAGACCAGACAACGTTTGTTGACACCTGCAATAAGGGACGCGGGCTATCCGCCGGTCGGCTATCCGTGGCAATTCCGAGCCCGCGACAAATCGCATCCCAGAGATCGAGCGACGGATCGTTTTGTTGATAGCGGCTCAAAACACCAAATCCGAGCACGCAGGCGATCACGATCACGGCTGCGGAGAAACCCCAGGCGATCTGCGGCCAGGACTGCTCCAACTTGAAGGCGCCCCGATCGCGCATCATCGCTCTCCGGCTGTGCTGGATTGACGCGTAACGTCATGGACGGGCACGACAGATTTCAGGATGAAAAATTGTCCTATGGGATAGCCGTAGGACACGATCATGAACATCAAGACAATCGCGTTCCAAAGACCAAAGCTGTTCAGTACGGCCGGCACACGAATCGGCGGGTTCACTGCGATCGCGTAACGAACAGGTTCGTCGAGTTTTTCTTCCCCCGACTGCGTGCGCACCAGCGTCACAATCAGCAGCACTGCAGAGACCAGCAGAATCAGTCCGCCAATAACCGATATGATGACCAGTGGCGCCATTGGCGCCAGAAGAGGATCCGTATAATCGAAGAAGGCGACCCGACGGGGCTGCCCCATCAGACCAGTCACGTGCCAGGGCAATGTGGCTGTCATCATGCCGACGAACCAGAGCCAGAGCTGGAGACGGGCCAACCCTTTCGATCGCAACGGCTTGCCGGTGATGCGAGGCCACATCTCGTAGGCCACGGCGAAATACATCGTCACGACAGCGCCACCGAAAATCAGGTGAAAATGCGCCGTGACCCATGATGTGTTATGGACCATCGAGTTCATGCCATAACTCATGTTGATGATGCCGCCGAATCCGCCAAGGCCCAGCATGAGCAGCGAAAGCCCGACTGCGAGCACCATCGGCTCGCGCCACGGCAATGCCGGAATCCATCCGAGGAGCCCTTTCCCGCCGTGGTGCCGACCTGCAATCTCCAGACTGGCGCAGATCGAGAAGACGGTCAGCAATGTTGGCAGGACGATCAAAAATGTCAGGAACGATTGCACGAACTTGAAGCCCGATCCGTGCTCCGGATCGGCGAAAAGATGATGAATCCCGACAGGCACCGAAAAGACGAGAAACATGATGAATGTCAGCCGCCCCATCGTGTCGCTGTAGAGGCGGCCTCCCGCGGCTTGCGGGACCAGGGTGTAGAAAGCGATATAGGCCGGCATTAGCCAGAAATAGACGATGGCATGCAACGTGATCGAGAACAGCGTGCGCGCCAGTCCCGCATCGATCTCCGTCGACAGACCGAAGGCGCGCGGAAGGATGACCCCGATCAGTTCAAGTTCAACGCCAATGGCACCCCACGCCCATAGCATCGCGGTCGCCGTTATCGCGAACATCGGAAGTGGAACTGGCTCTCCGGGATGTTCACGCTTCCAACAGGCCATATTGACGATCATCAATACGACCCAGACCATCGATCCGCCGATCAACAACAGCGCACCGCAATAGTACCATGCGCTGCCGAGCAGTGGCGGATAGAACGTGTAAAGCACCGACGCCTGTCCGGACACGATTGCCGCGACGGCCATAAGAGCGCCGATCAAGCAAATCGCAAATCCGATCCATGCTGCTGTGACGCCGCGAATGGGGCGCCCCAGGCTGGTTGCCGTTACCGCATAACCAAATCCCATGGCGAAAAATGTCGTCACGACATAGGCCATGGCCGTGCCATGTAGCGTCACCGAAGCGTAATAGAGATTGCCGTCACTGAATGGGGCACGCAGAGGACTGCGGACC
>JAEXXW010000602.1 GCA_023405565.1 Pseudomonadota bacterium | reverse complement strand
TCGTCATAGTGGAGAACTTACCGTCCAAGGCAAGGTGCGAAAAGCCATGAGCCGTGGACCAGGCCCCCAGGACCTGAGCCTGAACGGCTTCGGGTGTGACCGGTTTTTTTCTCATCGTTAAATAGGCGACGACGACCGTCTCCAGTTCGGCCATGCAGGCTTTGGCCGAGGCTGTCAGCCGCTCATTCTCGCTCTCGACGAGATCATGACGGAACATGAGATGGAAACGTCCCGCATCGGCGAGCGCGAAATGGACATAGGCCAGTCCCTGGGCCTGCAATTGACCGTCCGGCGCGCCGTCGGACTCGCGGGCCTTGCGCAAGTCATTTGCAAGCTGGTCAAAGCCGAGGATCGCGACCTCCGTCAGAAGGCCGGCTGCGTTGCCAAAGTGATGCGCCGGCGCGGCTGGCGAGACCTGTGCTCGCCGTGCGGCTTCGCGCAGGCTGAAGCCTTCGATTCCTTTTTCCTTCAGGATCTCATCTGCGGCCTTGATCAGGGCGTCGCGCAGCGCGCCATGGTGATAGTGCTCGCGTGTGCTGGGATGGGTGCCTTGCTGCGGAGGTCGTCCTGTTTTCATACCTTAATCTTGACAATGTTCAGATATCCGCTACATCGGATTAAACACTGTTTAGATCGTCCGGGAAAGTGCGAAATCTGTGAACGCATGTCCCTGGTGCGGGGGCTTTATGAAGACATGGACTGCCGATCAGATCCCGGATCAATCAGGTCGCTCCTTTCTTGTCACCGGAGCCAATAGCGGTCTCGGCTTTATCACCGCACGCGAGCTTGCTCGTCGCAATGCCTGCGTAATCATGACAGCGCGCGATGAGGGAAAGGGTCTGCAGGCCCTCGAGCAAATCCGGGCAGCGGTACCTGGAGCGAAGATTGAACTTCGCCTCCTCGATCTCGCCGATCTCGATCAGGTCCGAAACTTTGCCGGCGCTCTGATCGCGGAAAAAACGTCGATCGATGTTCTCGTGAACAATGCCGGAATCATGATGCCGCCGAGATCCCTGACGCGGCAGGGCTTCGAGCTTCAGTTCGGCGTCAATCATCTCGCTCATTTTGTCCTGACCGGTTTGTTGCTCGGTCAGCTGAAGGCCGGACACGCGCCCCGCGTCGTGACCGTCAGTTCAAGCCTGCACAAGCGTGGCGCCATTCATTTCAACGATCTCGACGGCGCGAAGGCCTATTCCCGCATTGCTTTCTATGCCCAATCAAAATTCGCCAACGTCCTGTTCGCGCTTGAACTTGATCGGCGTCTGCGGCGTGCCGGTCTGCCGATCCGCAGCGTTCTTGCTCATCCCGGTTACGCCGCCACCAATTTGCAATTGAACGGGACGACAGGGCTTCTGCGTCTGCTCATGCGTTTCGGCAATCGCTTCTTCGCGCAAAGCGCGGAAAAGGGCGCGCTGAATCTCCTCTACGCGACCGCCGCGCCGGACGTTCATGGCGGACAATTCGTTGGACCGGATGGGCGCCACGAGAAAAGCGGCGATCCGACCATCGTGCAGCCTGTCGCCTCGGCCAAGGATCAGGCGCTGGCTGAACGGTTATGGCGGCTATCCGAAAACCTGACCGGCATTCGCATGGATTTTTCATCACAGAGTGAGGTTGTGACGTGAGCCAAGCCGACAACGTTCCATTCTTCCGCGCCTGGATTGCAAACCCCAGGCAGGTGGCCGCTGTCTTGCCGTCGAGCCGCGCACTGGCCGACTTGATCACGTCGGAGATCAAGCCCGACACCGGACCGGTGCTTGAACTTGGTCCTGGTCTGGGCGTTTTCACACGGGCGCTGCTCGCGCGCGGCGTTGAAGAACACGATCTTACTTTGGTGGAGTTTGGTTCCGATTTCGTGCGGGTGCTGGGCCAGCGGTTTCCGCAGGCGCATGTCTTGTGGATGGATGCAGCGCGGCTTGCCCAGACCAAGATTCTGACCGGTGCGCCCTATGGTGCCGCCATCAGCGGTTTGCCGTTGCTGTCGATGTCGCCCCGGAAAGTGATTGCAATCCTGTCCGGTGCGTTCGGCTATCTGCGTTCGGACGCGTCATTCTATCAGTTCACGTATGGGCCGCGTTGTCCTGTTCCTTTGCGTGTCCTCGACCGGTTGGGGCTGAAAGCCACCTGCATCGGCCGGACGCTCATGAATGTACCGCCGGCTGCGGTCTACAGGATCACGCGACGGCGCGCGTCGTTATTGCCGCGATGGCCCAAGACGGATTGAACGTTGCTCAGGTGACGCTCGCCTCGATCGCTTCCATGTCCGCGTCGGATAAGCCGAAGTGATGGCCGATCTCATGGATGAGAACATGAGCCACGATCGTGCCCAGTGTCTCCTCATGATCGGCCCAGTAGTCGAGGATGGGCCTGCGATAGAGCCAGATCATATTGGGCATTTGCACGGGCGCGCTCTCCGAGCGGAACGGCAGCCCGACGCCCTGGAACAAGCCGAGGAGGTCGAACTCGCTGTCCAGTTTCATCTCGGCGATCACATCGTCGGTCGGGAAATCCTCGACCCGGATAATGACGTCCTGGCACAGCGCGCGGAAGGTCTCGGGGAGCCGGCGAAAGGCGTCGGCGGCGATCGCTTCCATATCGTCGAGCGACAATGCCCTGACATCCCGCCAGGACAGCGGGTCGGCGAGCGGATTTGCAATATCGTCGGAAGAGTCAGCGGGCATGGGTGAGGTATAGATAGACGCAAAGGCCCAGGAAGGCGACTATTGCCAGCGATCGTCCGATCCGCCGACCCCACCGTTCGATCGGATCCCCATGCGGGTCGGCCATGTCGTTTTCCGCCGCGGTCGTGTGTCGCAGCCAGCCCGAGAGGAGGCCGCCCTCGTGCTGCACCCGTTCAAGATCGTCGAGTGCATCGCGTCGCTTCTGATCGGAATCCGCAACCTTCATCGTGCCAGCATAGGCCGGGACCGGGTCGCATCTCAAACCTGGTTGACGGACGAGAACAGATAAGAGAGCGTTCACCGCATGAAACCGATCCTCCTCGCCGCGACCGCTCTTATTCTCTCCAATGCCGCGTATGCGATTGATTCATCTCATCTGAATGAGAAGAAGATGAATGACCTGTCAGAAATGGTCGGTTCATCGGAGTTTTCATCGCAAACGCGGCAGCGGCCGCGGATTCGCATTCAACGCGAACAACCACCGGCCTGGGACTATCCGCGTCCCGGCGATTATGCGTGGCCCGGTCCCGGTGCAGTGCGGCAATGCGTTGATTGGTACGCAACGGAGCATCGTCCGAGCGGCACGGTGATCACACCGCAGATGCGTTGCCGTTGGGTGCGCGGTTAAGATTACCTGCCGTTTCATCGCCGCAATTTTTGTGCACCGATTGAATCGCGTGCCTCCGGGCGTCTAAGGTGGAAGGAGGCGATTCACCCTTGGAGAATCTGATGATCAAGTATCTCGCCTGCTTCGCCGTTTTGGGCGCGCTTCTGGCGTTCTCTCCGGCTCCTGCCAGCGCCGCTCCGGTAACTGACCGCGTGCAGACTTCTGCGCTCGCGGTTCAGCACGATGAAATCAGCGCGCGCCGTTATTATTACTATCGCCCGTATCGTTACTATCGTCCGTACCGGGTTTATCCTCGTCCGCGCTACTATTATCGGCCTTATCGGCCCTACCGCTACTATCGTTACTATTGATAGAAGCGAATACCAATAATTCGAAGGCCCGCTGCAAGGCGGGCCTTTTTTGTTGGTCTTGACCTATCGCAAAATGTCCGCACGCAACCGATTTCAGAATTGTGCGTTCGTGGGTTG
Organism: Pseudomonadota bacterium; assembly: GCA_023405565.1. Taxonomy (GTDB): domain Bacteria; phylum Pseudomonadota; class Alphaproteobacteria; order Rhizobiales; family Xanthobacteraceae; genus Pseudorhodoplanes. The sequence continues at coordinate 8,587 of JAEXXW010000602.1, read as the reverse complement.
GAGGCGACCTGTAACGTGTAAGATGGAGTGTGCGTATGAAGACAATCGTCAGAGCGATAGCCGTCGCCGGCGTCGCGCTTCTCTTGGCACTTCCCGCGACGGCCAAGGTGCGGGCCGATGGCACAACCAGCACAACCACCAATGTTGAAAAGACCGAGTTTTCCGCGCAGCGGCGTCATTGGCACGGCCATCGCGGTTGGTATGGCCATCGTCACTGGGCCTATCGCGGCGGCTATTGGCGCCATCGCCATTGGGGCTGGCGCGGCCGATATTGGGGTCCGCGTTATGCTTGGGGCCCACGCTATCGTTACTGGGGTCCGCGCTGGGGTTACTACCGGCCGTGGCGTTATGGCTATTACCGGCCATGGGGCTACCGGCGTTGGGGCTACCGGCCGTGGCGCTATGCCTATTATCGGCCCTATTGGCGGTCTGCTTACGGCTTTTATGGACCGGGCGTTGGTCTCGGTTTCTGGGGCGGTCCGCGCTTCGGCTTCTGGTTCTGACACGATCATCGCATGAAATGAAAAAGGCCCGCATCGGCGGGCCTTTTTGCTTTGCATCACGATGACAGCGATTACTTCCAGTCGCGCACGTCGACGAAGTGTCCGGCAATCGCGGCCGCCGCGGCCATCGCCGGCGAGACGAGATGCGTGCGGCCCTTGAAGCCCTGACGGCCTTCGAAGTTGCGGTTCGATGTCGAAGCGCAACGCTCTTCCGGCTTCAGCTTGTCCGGATTCATCGCGAGGCACATCGAGCAGCCCGGCTCGCGCCATTCGAAGCCGGCCTTGATGAAGATCTTGTCGAGGCCTTCGGCTTCCGCCTGCTCCTTCACGAGTCCCGATCCCGGCACGATCATCGCATTCACGTTGCCGTTGACCGTGTGGCCGTTCACGATGCGAGCCGCTTCGCGCAGATCCTCGATGCGGCCATTGGTGCAGGAGCCGATGAACACGCGATCGAGCTTGATATCGGTGATCTTCGTGCCCGGCTGCAGGCCGATATATTCCAGCGCGCGTCGCTTCGAGAGACGCTTGGCTTCGTCCGCGATGTCGCCCGGATTCGGCACCTTGCCGGTGATCGAGATCACGTCTTCAGGGCTCGTGCCCCACGTGACGAGCGGCGGCAGCTTCGCGGCATCGAGACGGATCTCGGTGTCGAAGAATGCGCCGTCATCGGTGCGCAGCGAATCCCAATAGCGCACGGCGCGATCCCAATGCTCGCCTTTCGGTGCTTTGGGGCGGCCTTTCAGATATTCATAGGTCTTCTCGTCCGGCGCGACCATGCCGGCACGGGCGCCGCCTTCGATCGACATGTTGCAGATCGTCATGCGGCCTTCCATCGAGATCGAACGGATGGCTTCGCCAGCATATTCGAGCGCATAGCCGGTGCCACCGGCGGTGCCGATCTCGCCGATGATCGCCAAAATAATATCCTTCGCGGTGACACCGGGCGGCAACTGGCCGTCGACGATGGCGCGCATGTTCTTAGACTTCTTCTGGATCAGCGTCTGTGTCGCCAGCACATGTTCGACTTCCGATGTGCCGATACCATAGGCCAGTGCGCCGAACGCGCCATGCGTCGCGGTGTGGCTGTCACCGCACACGATCGTCGTGCCGGGCAGCGTGAAGCCCTGCTCCGGACCGATGATGTGCACGATGCCCTGACGCTTGTCGTACTCGTTGTAATATTCGAGACCGAAGTCGCGTGCGTTCTCGGCGAGCACCTTGATCTGTTCGGCGCTTTCCGGATCGGGATTGGGCAGCGAGCGATCGGTGGTCGGCACGTTGTGATCGACGACGGCGAGCGTCTTTTCTGGCGCGCGCACTTTGCGGCCCGAATTGCGCAGGCCTTCGAAGGCCTGCGGTGACGTCACCTCATGCACCAGATGGCGATCGATATAGAGCAGGCAGGTGCCGTCGGGTTGTTCGTCAACGACGTGGTCGTCCCAGATTTTATCGTACAGGGTGCGAGGCTTCATGATGGGTCTCGATTTGAAAGAAACGGTTTGGATTGAGGCATAGACCGCGCGCCGGACAAGCGGCGCGATATCCGTCGATCAAAGGCCAGCCTGAATCGAAGCCGTCATCCGGCCGAAGAAACGCCCCGGCAGGCGGTCGTGATCCCGCAGCACGAAAGCAATGCGCATGATGGCCCGGACGTCGTTCATGAGCAGGATATAACAATTCAAGACTAAGGCCGCAATGAATGCGGTAGCGCACCGCCAGCGCGCGCCGTGCATGAAAAAGGCCGCACGCGGCGGCCTTTTCGAAGTCGGGATATCGGAAGCCGATTACTCGGCAGCTTCCTTCGGCGCGTCGCCATTGCCGCCGTGACGGCCTTGCGCTTCGGCGATACGGGCCGACTTGCCGCGCAGCGCGCGCAGATAATACAGCTTCGCGCGACGCACCTTGCCGCGGCGCACCACCTTGATCGAATCGATCACCGGGCCATAGAGCGGGAACACGCGCTCGACGCCTTCGCCGTAGGAAATCTTGCGGACGGTGAAGTTTTCGTTGAGGCCGCCACCCGAGCGGGCGATGCAAACGCCTTCATAGGCCTGCACGCGGGTGCGCTCGCCTTCCTTCACCTTCACGTTCACGAGCAGGGTGTCGCCCGGCTCGAAATCGGGAATGGTCTTGTTGGCGGAGAGCTTCGCGACCTGTTCCTGTTCAAGCTGCTGAATAACGTTCATGGCGAAAATCTCCGTAAAAGGCGGCGTCGGGTCTCGGCGTGCAAAGGATGCATCGCCGACATGCGCGGCGCGGCAATGGGACGATTTGTCCGGTTTCGGGCGCGGTTCTAGTCGAAAGCTGTGGGTTTGTCACCCGTCACTTGGGCTCTTTCTTGACAGGATTTTCGGCTTTCCACGCTGCCCACAGGTCGGGCCGGCGGTCCTTGGTTAACCGTTCGGCCTCCGCCCGGCGCCAGGCCGCGACCTTGGCATGGTCCCCGGACACCAGAATGTCCGGGATCGGCCGGCCCTCGAAGGTCTGGGGCCGGGTGAAATGCGGATATTCCAGCAGGCCCTGGGCGAAACTCTCCTCCTCACCGGAGGCGGCCTTGCCCATAACCCCGGGCAACAGGCGGATACAGGCGTCCAAAAGCACCAAACCGGCGATTTCCCCGCCCGAGAGCACATAATCGCCGATCGAGACCTCCTCGAGGCCACGGGCCTCGATCACCCGCTCATCGACCCCCTCGAACCGGCCGCACAGCAGCACGGCCCCCGGTCCCTGCGAGAGCTCGATCACCCGCCGCTGGGTCAATGGCCGACCGCGCGGGCTCATCAGCAGGCGAGGCCGGCCGTCAGTCGCGAGGGAATCGATGGCGCGGGCGATCACGTCGGCCTTCATCACCATGCCGGGGCCGCCCCCGGCCGGGGTATCGTCCACGGTCCGATGCACGCCGGCACCGAAATCGCGGATATCGACGGTCTCAAGCGACCATATGCCGGCCGCCAGCGCCTTGCCGGCGAGGCTCATGCCGAGCGGACCGGGGAACATGTCCGGGAAGATGGTGAGGACGCTAGCCCGCCAGGTCATGTGCTCAAGCTCACGAGGCTTCGCCTTCGCCATCGTCCTTGGCGATGATCTCGGCCGGAGGGTCGACGACGATGCGGCCGCCGGCGATATCGACGGCCGGGAATGTCTTCTGGTCGAAGGACAGCATCACCGTCTCGCCGCTGCCGGCAATCTTCAGCTCGATGATGTCACCGGCGCCGTAATTGTGAATGCCGATCACATCGCCGAACAGATCGCCTGTCGTCGTCACGGCAACGAGTCCGACGAGATCGGTGTGATAGAACTCGTCTTCCTCGGCAGGGGGCAGCTTGTCGCGATCGACATAGAGCTTGATGTCGCGCAAAGCCTCGGCGGCATTGCGATCGGCGACGCCGCGAAAGCGGATGACGAAAGCATCGCCCGCCGGCCGCATCGATTCGATTTCAAGCTGTCGCGTGCGGTCTTCCGTTTCCAGCGGACCATATTGCGCAAACGCCTGCGGATCTTCGGTGAAAGACCGCAGGCGCACGTCACCTTTCAGTCCGTGCGCGGCACCGATCTGCCCCACGCAGACTCTGTGGTCGCGCCCGCGCTCCGGACGCGCAGCCATGGGCAATTAGCCCGCTGCCTTCGCGGCTTCGGCCGCCTTGCGCTCTTTGCGCGGGATGGCCTTTTCCGGATTGTTGCGCGCTTCGCGCTTCAGCACGCCGGCGTCATCGAGGAAGCGCTTGATGCGGTCGGACGGCTGCGCGCCCTTGGCAAGCCAGGTCTTGGCCTTCTCGATGTCGAACTTGAGACGGTCCTTGTTGTCCTTCGCCATCAGCGGGTTGTAATAGCCGAGACGCTCGATGAAACGGCCATCGCGGGGCGAGCGCGAGTCGGCGACGACGATGTGATAGACCGGGCGCTTCTTGGTGCCGGCACGGGCCATGCGTATCACGACGGGCATTGATTTAAGTCCTTTCTTGGCGTTCGTCTTTGTCTGTGTTCGGTTGCTTTATTTCTTCTTCCCGAAACCGGGAAAGCCGCCCAGTCCGGGTAATTTCGCTCCGCCGAGGCCCGGCATGTTGCCGGGCAGTCCGGGGATATTCTTCGGCAGATTGGGCATGCCGGGCGGCAATCCACCGCCGCCTTGAGCCTGCATTTTCTCCGCCATCTTCTGCATCTCTTCCGCCGACGGCATGCCGCCGCCGAAGCCGAGCGCATTGGCAAGACCGGCCATCGGACCGCGCTTGGCGCCGCCCATGGCTTTCATCATGTCGGCCATGCCGCGATGCATTTTCAGAAGCTTGTTGATCTCTTCGACCTTGGTGCCGGAGCCTGCGGCGATGCGCTTCTTGCGGCTGGCCTTGAGAATATCGGGGTTGCGGCGCTCCTTCGGAGTCATCGAATCGATGATCGCGCATTGCCGCTTGAGAAGTGAATCGTCGAGGTTCGCGGCGGCGAGCTGGTTCTTCATCTTCGCGACGCCGGGGATCATGCCCATCAGGCCGCCAAGTCCGCCGAGCTTCTGCATCTGCGTGAGCTGTTCGCGCAGATCGGTGAGATCGAATGCGCCCTTGCGCATGCGCTCGGCAACGCGCGCCGCCTTCTCAGCGTCGATATTGGCGGCGGCTTTCTCGACCAGCGAGACGATGTCGCCCATGCCGAGGATGCGGCCGGCGATACGCGCGGGATCGAAGGTCTCGAGCGCATCCATCTTTTCGCCGGTGCCGATCAGCTTGATCGGCTTGCCGGTAACGGCGCGCATCGACAAAGCGGCACCGCCGCGGCCATCGCCGTCAACGCGCGTCATGACGATGCCGGTGAGACAGACGCGCTCATCGAACGAGCGGGCGAGATTGACGGCGTCCTGACCGGTCAGCGAGTCGGCGACCAGCAGTACTTCATGCGGATCAGCGGCGCGCTTCACGTCGGCCGCTTCTGCCATCATCGCTTCGTCGAGCGTGATGCGGCCGGCGGTGTCGAGCAGCACGACGTCATAGCTGCCGAGACGCGCCGCCTCGATCGCGCGCTTGGCGATCTGCGTCGGCGTCTGGCCCTGCACGATCGGCAGCGTATCGACTTCGACCTGCGTGCCGAGTACGGCCAATTGCTCCATCGCCGCCGGGCGGCGAGTGTCGAGCGAGGCCATCAGGACTTTGGATTTGTTGAGCGCAGTGAGGCGCTTGGCCAGCTTGGCAGTGGTCGTGGTCTTACCCGAGCCCTGCAAGCCGACCATCATGATCGCGACCGGCGCCGGTGCGTTTAGATCGATGGCCTGCGCGTCCGACCCGAGCATATTGACCAGCTCGTCATGGACGATCTTGACCACCATCTGGCCGGGTGTAACCGACTTGATGACGTCTACGCCGACAGCCCGCTCCCGCACCCGGTCGATGAAGCTGCGCGCGACGTCCAGCGCGACGTCGGCCTCCAGCAGCGCCCGTCGCACCTCGCGCATGGCCGTATCCACGTCGGCAGCCGACAGCGCGCCGCGCCGTGTCAGGCTGTCGAGAATTCCGGATAGCCGTTGCGACAGATTGTCGAACACGCTTGGGGCTCCAGCGCCCGCCCCAGAGGGCGAGCATTTGCAAACACAATTGACGCCCGAGGGCGCATTGCGCTGTCGGGCGGGGACCTCCGGTCTCTCGGACCGGTCGGCGGCTCAGTAAGTCACATCTCTTGCGAGAACGGGCGGAAACTAGGGGCCAGTCTAAGCCAAGTCAAGGAAATGGCTTGTGAGACGGCAAGCCCTACCTTGGGGCGGGGTTACTGCCCTCGTCGTCGCTGCGCTCGGAATTGTGCCCGGCGGCTTCGTCGTACCCCTTGCGGCTGGAGTAAAAGACTAGTGCCATCAAGGCGATACCGACAACCAGCGAGGCGACGATGCCGATCGTCATGGCGGCATAGCCATGAGCGTCCATCTGCACGTCGGATTCAAGGTTCCAGCCGGTAATACCGACCCATCCCGCCCAGAGGGCGAGGCCGACCAGAACTGCGATCAGGATCTTAGAGCCCATGCCCGTTAAATAGGCAGTCGGACGGGGCTCCGCCAGAGCGCTATTGCGCGACCGGGAAGATCACCTCGATCACCAATTCGTCCTCCGGCGTGGTGCGCGGATCGGTGACATAGCGCTCGATGAACATGTCGCCTGGCTGGATATTCTTCTCGTCGAAGAAATTGGTGATCGCCTCGTAGAGATTTTCCATCCCGTCATAGGCGCCGCGATGGACGAATTTGTAGGCCTTGCCGGTCGGCGAGGTGCCGACGCTGATATCGCCTTTGGGTGGATTATCGAATGGCCCCATGATCGGCACGGCGGCCTTGAAATCGAAGCCGGTATCGTCGGCCCCGGTATAGATCATCATGGCGTCGCCATCGGGCTTCAGGCCGCGCCGGTCGATGTACTCGTAGACGGTCTTGAAGGCGTCGACCAGGGTGTCATAGGCCGTATCCCAGGTGCCCGAACCGGTCAGATAAATCACGGTTTTTTCCGGTAACGTGATTTCGACGCCGAATTCGCCTTCGGTTTGTGCGGGCGGGGTGGAAGTCTGCGCGCCCGCATGCCCCCCGCTGAAAATGATCGCGAGCGCCAGAAGGGCGGCGGTCATCGATCGGGCAGACAGCATGTCGATACTCCTCAAGACGCCGGCATGATCCGAATCGATGCCGACCTTTTCATGTCGTAACATGCGCCATTGCGTTTTATGCCGCCGATTCCGGCACGGCCGGGTCGATTTTCGGTGGCTGGCCAATTGCGTCCGGTTGGCCCATATAAAGCGCCAAATTCCGTCAGGCCCAACCATGAGCGCGCTCGCGAACCACGCATTCGTCAAGATGAACGGTATCGGCAACGAGATTGTCGTTGTCGATCTGCGCGCGCATCCGTCGACCATTACCCCTGACGACGCGCGGGCTATCGCCAGCGTGAATGGCGCGCCCTACGACCAGTTGATGGCGCTTTACCCGCCACGCGCGGCCGGCACGGAAAGCTTCGTGCGCATCTATAACAATGACGGGTCGGAAGCCGGCGCCTGTGGCAATGGCATGCGCTGTGTCGCATCGATCGTGTTCGAGGAAACCGGCAAGGACGCGCTGACCTTCGAAACCAAGGCCGGTTTGATCAATTGCTGGCGCGGGCCGGAGCCCGGCACCTACACCGTCGATATGGGCAAGCCGCGGTTCGGCTGGCAGGAGATTCCGCTGGCGGAAGAATTCCGCGACACCCGCGGCATCGAATTGCAGGTCGGTCCGATCGATGCGCCGATCCTGCATACGCCGTCGGTCGTCAACATGGGCAACCCGCATGCGGTGTTCTGGGTCGACGATCCTTACGCCTATGATCTCGAAAAGTTCGGGCCGATGCTCGAACATCATCCGATCTTTCCGGATCGTGCGAACATCACGCTCGCGGCGATCAAGTCGCGCGAATATATCGTCATGCGCACATGGGAACGCGGCGCGGGACTGACCAAGGCCTGTGGCTCTGCGGCTTGTGCGACCGCTGTTGCCGCTGCGCGACTTGGTCGCGCCGATCGTAAGGTGAGGCTGTCGCTGCCGGGCGGCGATCTCGTGATCGAATGGCGCGAGCGCGACGATCATGTGCTGATGACCGGTTCCGTCGCGTTCGAATTTGACGGCACATTCGATCCGGCCTTGTTCAGCGCGTCTGCACCGGCGTGATGCCATGAGTGTCGAGCCATGAGTATTGAGTCGTGAGCGTCGAGATCGTCACATTCGGCTGCCGCCTGAACACGCATGAATCGGAGATCATGCGGCAGAAGGCGGGCGAAGCCGGTCTGACGGATGCGGTGGTAGTGAACACCTGCGCGGTGACGGCGGAAGCCGTGCGTCAGGCGCGGCAGACGATCCGCAAGCTCCGCCGCGAAAATCCGCAGGCACGTATTGTCGTCACCGGCTGTGCGGCACAGACCGAGCCCGCGACCTTCGCCGCCATGCCGGAAGTCGATCGCGTCGTCGGCAACACCGAGAAATTCGACGTGTCGGCCTGGGCCGATACGCGCCGCGCCTTTGACGGCGGCGCGTTCGGCATCGATGCGGAGGAGAAGATTGTCGTCAACGACATCATGGCTGCGCGTGAAAC
>JAEXXW010000583.1 GCA_023405565.1 Pseudomonadota bacterium | reverse complement strand
CCGTCATATCCTGCGGATTGAACGGAAAAAACGCCTGCAGCCGCAACAATGCGTAAAGCAGAACAAAACCGGCGATGTGGAAAACCAGCATCGCGACGGCGTAGGTCAGCCAGTTCTGTTCGCGCTTCTCGTCAATTCCGCCGAGCCTGTAGAGTCCGACCTCGACGGGACGCAGAAGCAGTGAAAGAAATGTTCGATCGCCACTGAAGACGCGGGTCATGTATCCGCCGAGCGGTTTGACCAGCACGACAATGATCGCGCAAAAGATGAGGATTTGAAGCCAGCCATTGACGGTCATGGTCATATGCCTTTCTCAGAACCGCTCTGGCCGAAGCAAAGCGTAAGTGAGGTACACCAACAGCACAGCGGTCACGAGACCAGCGAGCGAATAGTCAAGGATCATGACGACCTCCTCAAAGCCTTGCGCACGCATAGACGTAGCCCAAGGTCAGTGCGAAGAAGAAAAGGCCCATGGCCAACATGAGAAGGTCTGTCATCTGAGGCTCCCGTCAGGAGATCGTCCGTTACGACGCACGCGTCCGGATGGATTTCCGGACAGCGACCGCCCCAATAAATGTCAGCCGGACGTATTTTTTCGAGAAGACGGCCGAGGCTATTTTATAGGAATCTCATAAGTACTCTCGATAAAATCGAGATTTTGCGGGTTTTCCTGGGCCCCCGGCCACCCTGGTTTCATATATGCCGCGCTTATGACGTCACCTGTGCGGCCCTCTCGAAATCCTATGGCGCTCCGATGACATTGGCGGCGCGACGACTCGTCAGTCGCTCGCATAACGGGAGTCCGCCATGCATGAGCCGCAAGAGAACCAACAGGACAAACCGCCATCGTGCCGATCGGCACAGATCTTCTTTATCGGCAGGAATAGCCGTGGACATTGGGTGGTGCAGGACCAATACCATACCTGCGGCGGCCTGTTCGTCGATCGTGCAGAAGCCGTGCGTTACGCGATGTTCGAGAATGGCCGCAAACGGCAGGCCGTGGTGATGGTCCCGGAGACGATGGAGCTGGATCTTGGCGCATCTGCTGCGCTGAGACAGACGACAATCGCTAGCGGCCAGCGAGCATGACATGTGGAGTAAAGCCGTGCCAACGTCAACAAAGGAAGAGCTGACCGACTGGCTGACGATCATCTTTGGCATGATTGCCATCGCCGTCGCCGTCGCCATCGTCATTGCGATCCTGAAAACGGATGCAAGCTTTCTGCTTGCCCGTTAGCCTCGACTCCCGTCTGCACGTGAATGAGCGACAGTTCCGGACCTTTCGGCTGGCACCACCAGATGTTGCAAAACTGGCTGCTGCTCATTCTTAAATTCGCAATCACCCGGGAAGACGCAGACCGGGCAGCGATTCTCGACCAGGCCACGGCTCTCGACTCACTCGATCAGAATCAACCTGAACGGAGCTTCTGTTACTTTGTCCAAACCAGCCGCGCGCTATGCGATGCCGTTCAGCAAAACGAAACACAAGCGTCCAGGCTCCGGCTTTTGCAGCACGCGGCGCGCATCGACAACCCCCGGCTTAAGCAGGCATTTCTGGGGGCCATTGGCCTGAACGAGCAAAGCCGTCACAAGCGCTCCTCGGCTCGACAACAGAATAAGTTGCGGTCAGACCATCTCTGGCGCGGCCTGCGATAAGGCACCATCGACGAAAATCGGCATGACCGCCTATATCGTCGGCGGTATTTGTCTATATCGCACTTATGCGAAGGCCTACACCTCCGTCTCGACTTTATATGGCGCGATCCTCATGTTCACCGGGCGAATTCACTGCATCACAGCGGGTGCGCGTCATGAAACAGAACAACATCGAAAAGACATCACTCAGAACGCTGGCACAGCGTCTTCATAGCGCAGATCGTTGCGATGAACGCATCTTGCATGAAGTCATCAACTCCGCCTGCAGCCGGCTTCAGAATACGCGCGCGAGAAGCAGCTTCGATCAGAAGGTGAGATCCGGTGCATGGATCGATGCCGTCATCAGCCTCATCGCTCTCGAATTGCCGGCATGGACATTGCGGCGGATCGTTCGGGATGACGGCTTGTGGGTCTGCACCCTCTCACGTCATCCCGAGCTTCCAATCGAACGCGACGATGCGGCCGAGGCCTTTCACCGTGACTTGCCGCTGGCGATACTCATGTCATTCGTCGAGGCACGCCTTGCGATGAAACACAAGACCGTCAGGGTTGCAACGCAGCGGACGCATTCTCAATGGCAATATGTGATGGGCTGCGAGAATTTCACTTGAGCGTTGACAGGAGCCTGTCCGGCTTGTGATGCATCTTCTTCATGAGAAACGGCACCTCTGTCGCTGGAAAACAATGCGAGCGATGGATTAATATCCTTGAAGGTCCAAGATTATGCCGATCGGCCGACACGTTTCCAAACTGTCTGGTTACGCACCGTCCCTGCCCACTCCGTTCGACGAAAACGGAAAGATCGATATCGGCGCGTTTGAACGGCTTTGCGCGTTTCAGGTATCCGAAGGGGCAACGGCACTCGTCGTTTGCAGCACCACGGGCGAGGATTGGTCGCTCCCTCCTTGCGAACACACCGGGCTTGTGCGCATTGCGGTGGCGGCGGCGCGCGGCGTTCCTGTCATCGCCGGGGCCAATTCGAACGCCACGGACGAAACCATTGCGCTGGCCAAGGCCGCGGAGAACGCAGGCGCCGATGCGGTAATATCCATCGTCCCCTATTACAACAAGCCGACTCAGGAGGGAATCGTCGCCCACTTCCGGGCCCTCGCCTCTTCCACCCGGCTGCCGGTCGTTCTTCTGGATGATCCATCCCGATG
>JAEXXW010000558.1 GCA_023405565.1 Pseudomonadota bacterium | reverse complement strand
CGCTTGAGGCACTCGCCAGTTCGATCGTTACCGGCTCGCTCTGGAGCCCATTTGCTGCGACGGTCTTGCGGATGTTGGAGGGTTGGCTGGTCGCGTGCCTGCTGGGTATCTGCTTCGGAGCGATCATCGGTTTGTCGCAGCGCGCCCGCGACTATCTTAATCCGACGCTGGAATTTCTTCGCCCCTTTCCAGCGTCCGCAGTGATCCCGGCTGCGATCTTGATCTTCGGCCTGTCCAATACGATGACAATCTGGGTAATTGCCTTCGGATCACTCTGGTCGGTTCTCCTCGGCACGCTGCATGGCTTCTCCGCAATCGAGCCGCGTCTCCGCGAGGTAGCGCTTGTGCTTGAGATGCGACCCTTTGCCTATCTGCGCAAGATTGCATTGCCGGCGGCCCTCCCAGATATTTTCACTGGAGCGCGGATCAGCTTTTCAATCGCGCTTATTCTCGCCGTCGTTGTCGAGATGCAAGCCGCTCAGCCAGGGCTCGGACAAAATATTCTTCTGGCGCAGCGCATGTTCAGAAGCCACGAACTGTATGCGGGCATCGTCGTTCTCGGTCTTTTCGGCCTGATCATGAGCTGGGTACTGGATGGAATTGAGCGGCGATTACTTGCCTGGAAATCCAGTCATTGAGGAGTTCGCTAAGTAGCTGCGCCGTCGCCGGACGGATGCCCGGGGCTTGTGCGAGGGTCGTACCAGCCTTCCAGGCCGGATAGGATCCTGTCGAAAACCGAAAGCTAATCGCGGGCTTTTGCCCGATGCCGCGGCAGTAACAGGGCTGCTCCGATGCGCCGTCTGCGCTTGATTTCTTCGCGATCATCCGTTGTGAGAGTCATGCGCGTTCCGATAACAAAAGCCATATGCATTTCGGAAAAATCATCAGCATCTGCCGGGCTCAGGCCGGCTTCGCGATAGAGCTGCCGCAGGAAGTCGATGCGTTCGCTATCAACCTGTTGTACAACTTTCGCGACGTTCGTATCGCGCCGCGCCCAATCGCGCAGCGTGACTTCGAAAGGTCCACCCGGCACATCCTTGCGGCCGGAAATGGCTATCCGAAGGAGGCGCTCCAGCCGCTCCCATGGCGTACCGGATGTATCAACGATCAGTGCTCTCGTTTCGCTGGTCATGGTCAGACGCCAGGCATCCACGACGGCGAGCAATAGGTCATCACGTCCCTTGAAGTGCCAGTAGAAGCTACCCTTCGTTACCCCCAATTTTTCCGCGAGCGTATCGACGCGCAACGCTTCCACATTATCTTCCGCAAGCATCGCGATCGCGGCTCCGATCCAGTCGCTACGACTAAGCGGCGCCTCGATGTTTTTTTGTGCTTTCGTTTCTTGGCGTCTCATGCGCGCCCCCTTTTGTTGCGGTCTAGCAGCGAAGGCCAGGCCGATCATTCGGAGACACTGTACGAAGTAGCTCCACAAGCTTGTCGTTGCGCCAAGATATCCATTCTGTCAGCGGCTGGCCCTGCGTGATTTGATCGGCCGCCTTGATCAGTGCGGCTTGAACCTCGGGTGAGGTGAGCTGGGGAGAGCCAAGCGAATCCATCCATTTCTGCAATTCAGTTGCGATCGTCAGCACATGCCGCATGCCGCCAGGGCCGCCGGCAAGGGTTAATGTGGTCAATGCGCCCATCACCGCCCAGCGAGGACCAAGGCCATATCGCATCGCGTCCTCGATGGCCTGTGGACTTGCAATGCCTTCACTGACGCAATGCACAGCTTCGCGCAGCAGCGCGAATTGCAGACGGTTTGTCAGGAAGGCCGTCACTTCCTTGTCGACCCGGATCGGCTTCTTGCCAAGTGCGCTGAAGAACCGAAGGGCCCAGTCTACGACTGCGGATGCCGTCTTTTCTCCCCCAATGATTTCCACAAGCGGCACGATATGCGGCGGATTGAAGGGATGGCACACCACGAGCCGCTCAGGGTGCCGCATCTTTGACTGCAACTGTGTCGGCGGAATACCTCCGGTGCTCGACGCGATTACGAGCGTGCTCGGTGCCGCGGCTTCGATCTCTTCGTAGACCGATTGCTTGAGTGCAAGATTTTCCGGCGCATTCTCGTGAATGAGATCAACGGACGCGGCGACATCCCCCGGTGTTGCAACGAATGACAATTTATCGGCCGGGAAGCTTTCCGATGTCGCGATGCCGAGTTTGTGCAGTGCACCCCAAGTCTCAGCGATGAAGGTCTGTGCACGTTTTTCGGCATCGAGAGCGGGATCGCTGACGACGACGTCATGGCCCCGTGCGATATAAACGGAAGCCCAGCCACATCCTACAGATCCAGCGCCAATTAATCCGATACGTTCAGGATTTTCGATTGGAAACATCGGGCTTCACCTTCATCTCCAGACACATCACGTGCGGCACGGCAGCGAATTGACTTCGCAAAAGGCAACATCCATACTTGTACGTATTGAGCCAGGGAGGAATTCATGTCAATCAAGAAACTAATGGCTTTGTTATCGGTTGGTGCATTCGTTGCAGTTGCGAGCCCCGCACGGGCTGACGTCAAGATCGGTGTTGTGTTGGCGTTGACCGGTCCAAATGCTTCGCTCGGCGTTCCTTATCGGAAAGGTGTCGAGTTGCTGCCGAAAGAAATTGGTGGTGAAAAGATCCAGCTTATTTTCCTCGATGACGGCTCCGATCCGTCGGCCGCTGTGCGCAATGCACAAAAGCTGATTTCCGACGACAAGGTGGACATCCTGATCGGCGGTTCGAATACGCCGGCATCTCAGGCGATGGCCAATGTGACCCAGCGCGAACAGGTCCAACAGATTTCGCTCGCGCCCGCTGCGCATCCCTCTGACAAGAACACATGGCTCATTGCGATACCGCAACCAGCCGATCTTTGGGCGGCTGCGCTGGTCAAGGACATGGTGAAGCGCAACGTGAAAACCGTGGCCTATATCGGCTTTAGCGATCCGTGGGGCGACATCGCCTATAACGGCTTGAAGGAAGCGGCTGACAAGGCCGGCATCAAGGTCGTGACCAACGAACGCTATGCGCGCGCTGACACCAGCGTGACGGGGCAGGTGCTTAAAATCATTGCGGCGAAGCCTGACGCAGTCATGGTTGGCGGCTCGGGAACGCCCGGCGCCCTGCCTCACATTGCACTGGCTGAGCGTGGCTTTAAGGGGCCCGTTTATGCAACACCCGGCGTTTTCAACAAGGATTTCCTGCGCGTCGGCGGCAAGTCGGTCGAGGATGTCATCGGCGTGACGGGTCCGATCGGTGCGCATGAGCAATTGCCGGCAAGCAATCCGATCAAGAAGGTGTCCGAAGAATTCATTAAGAAGTACGAGGACGTCAACGGCAAGAATAGCTGGAACAGCTTTGCTGCTTTCTCCTATGACGGCATGCTGGTGCTGGAAGATGCGATCAATCGGGCGCTGAAGAAAGCAAAGCCGGGGACGCCGGAATTCCGCAAGGCGGTGCGCGATGAGATCCGCGCGGTCAAGGAATTGACCGCTACCAATGGCGTGTATCAGTTTCCGGAAGGCTCCTCTTATGGCGTTGATGAGCGTTCAGTGATCCTGGTGCAGGTCAAGAACGGCGACTGGAAGTTGATCTCCAACTAACAAAAAAATGCGATCTGGCTGGCGCTGATGCGCCGGCCGGATTTTCTCCAGGGTGAGGGACGGCGCATCGTGACTCGGGTTCACACCGAACCTGAAGCGGTCGCGCAGGCGGTAGCATGACGTTCGAGATATTTC
>JAEXXW010000522.1 GCA_023405565.1 Pseudomonadota bacterium | reverse complement strand
AATTCGACCCTGGCCGATCGCTGGGTCAAAATGACCCAGGTGTTCGAGACTGAGTTCAACAAGACGGGCGGGATTTTCATCAAGGATTGCAACAAGTCGCTGCCGATCAAGATCATCGCATACGACGATCAGAGCACGCCGAATACTGCGGTCACGCTCTATGAGCGGCTTGCGACCGCCGACAACGTCGACTTCTTCCTCGGGCCGGACTGGTCGGCCGTGAGCTTCGCCGTGTCCCAAGTTGTCGAGCGACACAAGATCCCGACCGTGATGTCTAACGCATCGGCCGCTGACATCTACAATCGCGGTTTGAAGTACATCTTCGGCGCTCAAGTCACGGCCGAGCACTGGTCAGACTATTATTTCGATCTTCTGAAAACCGTGTCTCCAAAGCCGCAGACCATTTTCTTCGTGGCGCAGGACAATCTCCTTACCAAGGATATCGTCACGCATTTCTCCAAGAAGGCGCAGGCTCAGGGTCTGAAGATCGTTGGCAATGAGGTGTTCTCGCCGGAGCTGAAGGATTTTACGGCGCTTGCCCTCAAGATGCGCTCGGCCCGTCCGGACATCATCTACATCGCCTCATATGACGCGCCGGCGCTGCCGTTGATTCAGCAGATGCGCCAGATGCAGGTGAAGGCCAAGGATGTCCACGAAATCATGACGACTGGAAAGCTGATCAGGACTTTGGGCAAGGACGCCGAAAGCCTGAGTGGCGAGATCGCATGGCTGCCCGGAACGAAGGGCGATTACAGCGACTTCATCACGACGGTACTGAAGGAAGCCGATGTCAACGTGATGGACTATCTCTGGACCATCAATCGTCTCAACTCCTACCTCATCATGATCCAGGCCATTGAACGGGCCGGTTCGGTGGACCGTGAAAAAGTTCGCAACGAACTCGATGGCGGCAAATTCAAGTCGCCGGTGGGAGAAATCGTCTTCCAGCCTGGCGGCATTTCTGATGCACCTGCCTTCACAACACAGGTGCAGAATGGTGAGCTCGTAATCGTGGCGCCTCCGAGCGTTGCGCAGAAGCCGTTCATCTATCCCGCACCCGCCTGGCAATAAGCGACCGATCAGGCGAGGTTTTCCATGGATGTCACCATCTTCTTGCAGCTTGTCATCGGCGGAGTTCTGCTCGGCGGAATTTACGCGCTGGTGGCCTTTGGTCTGTCGTTGGTCTACGGCGTTGTCCGTATTCTGAATTTCAGCCACGGAACGCTGCTCGCAGTCGGCGGTATCATGGCGAGCCTCGCCTATACGGAACTCGGCTTACCACCTTATGTCAGCGCGGCTTTTCTCGTCTTCGCGTTCGGCATTTTCGGGCGGCTTTTCTTCCAGTTCATGCTTGAACCTCTGATGAAGCGTCGCCACAGCGAAGCCGAGATCGGGGTCGTTCTGGTAACGGTCGGCGCCCTGATGATGATGGGGGATATCGCGGCCTATCTCGCGGGGCCTACGCCCAAGAACATTCCGCTTCGTTTTGAGCCGGTGATTCTTGGGGACATCATCCTGTCCACGACGCAGCTGTTTGCGTTCGGGGGCATTTTGCTGCTCACAGTCGTGCTCCATTTCTTCCTGCGCTACAGCTGGTTTGGCCGGGCGATCCGCGCTGAGTCCCAGGATTCCTTCGGTGCCGCGATATGCGCGATTCCCGGTCGTGCGTTACACGGCAACACTTTCGCATTTGGCTGTGCGCTCGTTGCCATTGCAGCGGTGCTCTATGCGATGATGTTTCCGGTCGATCCATATATGGGCTTCTCGCTGACGGTGAAGGCATTCACCATCATTATCCTTGGCGGCATCGGCAATCTGACTGGCAGCCTGCTGGCAGGAATTCTGCTCGGCGTGACTGAAAGTCTTGCTGCATTCCTCATTGGTTCAGCGTGGGCACCTGGCATTAGTATCATGCTGCTGCTGGTCATTCTGGTCGTGCGTCCGCAAGGTCTGTTCGGAGGCAAGGTCGCATGACCGGTTTGTTCAGCGTGAAGTGGATGCCTCTTCTGGTGTTCGTCGCGGTCGCGCTGGCGCCGGCCTTTGTCGGCAGCTATGGGCTGGCCTTTGTGATGACCCTTCTGTCGGCGTTCATCCTGGCGCAAAGCTGGGATTGGTTGGCCGGCAAGACAGGGTACACCAATCTTGGCCATTACGCGTTCTTTGGAATTGGTGCCTACGCGTTTTCAATCACTGTGTCGCAGGGCTATTCGGTTGTGGTCGGCATTGGTGCTGCGATGGGCATTGCAGCGCTGGCAGCCACGATTCTGAGCTTTCCTCTGTTCCGTTTGCGCGGCAACTACTTCACCTTCGCAACGCTTGCGTTGCTACCGTTGTTTGAGATTCTTGCTTTCAATCTGACCTGGCTGACGAACGGCGCGGTCGGCATTTCGTTATCGATTCCGCGAAACCTATATTTGATTTACGGGCTGTTTTTCGGAGCTGCGGTTGCGGCCATTGGGGTTAGTCTTTGGCTTGATCGGTCCCGGTTCGGTTTCGCGCTCAAGGCCATCCGC
>JAEXXW010000497.1 GCA_023405565.1 Pseudomonadota bacterium | reverse complement strand
CCATCCGGCAGGAATAACCCGGTGAAAAAATCGGACGCATCCGTTACAGTTGGCGAACCTGATACGCTTTGCAGAGCAATACGCATCTCTTCCGTCGTCGCCAAAAGACGGGAGCGGATCACTTCGTAAATGATTGGACTCAGCTCGCTCACTGCGCAGCTCCCGAGACATGGAGATTGCCAAATTCATCCGCACGCGCAACGCTGCCCGGCGGCACAACCACGCTCTGGCCGGGATATTCGACGATGCATGGTCCGGCGGCTTGTTCCCCGGCCCGCGGAAAGCGGACGCGATAGATCGCCGCTGCAACAGGCTTATTCGGATCATCGAAGACCACATTACGCGTATCGGATGGCATCAACTCATCACCCTGCATCGCTGTCGCGGCAGGCTTTAGTTTGCCATGTCCGATTGTACGCAGGGCGACGATCTCGAAGCCGGCTTGTGCATAGGCCGCGCCACGACCGAACTGGCCCTCATAGCGTTGCTCAAACGTCCTGATCACGGACGCATAAGTTTCCGCATCAAAGTGATCGGTCCGAAATGCAATGTCGAGCGTGTTGGTCTGACCGCGATAGCGCACAGCAACAACCTGCTCGATATCGATGCCGCCTTGCGCGCCGGCCTGCGTCAGCCCGACTTGCACTGTGGCACGCCCTTCCTTCACGGCCGCGTCGATTCCCGTCAGTTGAACAGGCGTCGGGGTGGAGGCCGGCCTGACCCGCAAATAGACTGGCCGATCGTCCGTCAATCCCAGGTCCGAATTGGCACAACCAAAGGCCGATTGTCCGGTCGCTGCAGCCGGCACGATGAAGCCCTTCAATCCGAGCTCACGCGCAAGCACCCAGGCATGCGAAGGACCCGCACCACCATTTGCCAACAGCACAAACTCTGTGGGATCGTATCCACGCTCGATGGTCACGCGCCGCAGCAGATCGGCCATCTTGTTGTCGAGAATTTCACGGATGCCCCACGCCGCCTCCTCGATACTGATGCCGAGCGGCTTGGCGACATGCTCATCGATTGCCTTGCGCGCGGCTTGCACGTCGAGCTGCATCCGCCCGCCGATGAAATGCTCCGGATCAAGAACGCCCAGAACGAGATCGGCGTCTGTCGCGGTCGGCTTTGTTCCACCACGTCCGTAGCAAGCCGGCCCCGGATTCGCACCGGCGCTCTGTGGCCCCACCGTGAGATCGCCGAAGGTCACCGACGCGATGCTGCCACCGCCGGCGCCAATTGACGCAACGTCAATGGACGGAACGCGTATATCGGCACCTGCGAGTGATATCTCCGAACGGCGGATTGGCTTGCCCGCAACAATGACGCCAACATCGAAACTGGTGCCGCCGATATCAGTTGTCAGGACATTGGGGGTCTTCAGCCTTTCGGAAAGAAGCAACGATCCAATGACGCCGGCCGCAGGACCGGAGAAAATCGAATAAACCGGACGATCATTCAGAGTGTCGGTCGGCAAAACGCCGCCCGCATTGGTCATCATCAGAACCGGCACACGCATGCCACAGTCATTCAACGTCGCTTCCAGCCGCGCCAGATAGCGCCCTGCGATGGGACCGAGGGACGCGTTCGCGGCTGTTGTCGACATACGCCCGTATTCGCCGACGAGTGGCGAAATCTGATGCGACAACGAAACGAACACCTCGCCGAGCTCCTCTCGCACGAGTTCCTTCAGCCGCAGTTCGTGTGCGGGATTGGCGGTCGACCACAGCGTGCATATTGCGACCGCTTCGACATTGTGTCCCGGCAAGCATCGAAGCGCCGCCCGTGCCGCCTTCTCGTCAAGCGGAATCAGGACCTTCCCGTTTGCATCGACACGCTCATTCACCTCAACCACAAGCTGACGGGACACCAGTGGCTTGAAGCAATCGTGCTTGAAAAAATCTGTTACTTCGGACTCGCTGAGACCAGATGTTTGCCTGCGAATGCGTCCGATTTCCAACGTATCGGCGAATCCAAGCGTCGTGACGATTGCAGTTTTCGCGGCACGACCGGTCAATAATGCATTTAAGCCAACCGTCGTGCCGTGACCGAATTTCTCGATACCGGCGCAGAACGCCTCAAATGACATATTGTAGCTTTCGGCCGCCAACCGCACAGCGGCGATCACCCCGCCAATCACGTCGAGCGTCGTAGGCGATTTGAAGACCTGGCTTTGCCCACTGTCATCAGCAACCCAAAGGTCCGTGAACGTGCCGCCGACATCGGTACCGACATAGAAACGCATTTCAAAAACTTCCGCGCTGGACAAGCATTCACATCAAACCGCGGACTTGCGCTGCGGGAGGCCAATGATCTCCCGCGCCTCCGCCGGCGTTGCTGGTTCGAATCCGAGATCACGAACGATCCGGACAATCCGCTCGACCTGCTCTATATTTCTGGCAAGACGTCCACGTGAATAATAAAGATTGTCCTCAAGGCCGACACGCACATGGCCACCAAGAAGGATCGATTGAACACCTGCATTCAGCTGTGACGGACCTATCGCGCTGACATTGAAGATTGCATCCTTTGGCATCATGTCAACCATCTGCTGAAGTATTCTCGGCGTGTAGGGCATTGCGCCCTGAAACGCGTTCACCCCCAGAACGAAGTTGATGAAATAGGGCGGCTCATCAAGGCCGGCATCCAGACAGGCCTGCACATCCTGCAGAAGGTGCGTCGGTGAAAATACTTCCCATTCTGGCTTGATCCCCCGCTCCTTCATCATCGTCGCCAATTGACGACAGCGCTCGGGGGAAGTGTTCATCAGGATTTCGCGGCCGTGAAAAGTCGCGATGATTGTGGTCGGATCAAGCGTGCACATCTCTGCGCCCGCTTCCATGCCCTTCACCCGCTCCTCGAACATAATCTCCGGATAGCCATTCGGCCCCTGCCTGACCATGTCACCGTTGATGCCACCGCCCGTCGAGTTGTTGATGACGATGTCGCATTTTGCGCGAATGAGCGAGTTGATGCGCTTGTAAACATCTGGATCGCAGGTCGCCTCATCGTCCGAGGCGCGCCGCGCATGCACAGCGACAACGCTGGCACCGGCGTTGTAGCAGCGATACACATCTTCGGCGATCTCGTCTGGCTGCGTCGGCAGATCTGGATTCTGTGCTTTGCTCGCCATCCCACCCGTCGGGGCGATGGTTACGATCACCTTGTTGCTCTTTCTGTCACTCTTGGCCACGTCTCTTCCCCATTTCTTTTTGATCGTCAGCAGGCCGGATGGATATCGCGCGAGCCTTGCGTGTAGGTCCTGACAAAAGCCGGCCTGCTCTGGATACGCTCATACCAATCTACAACTTTTGGAAAATCGGCCCACAAATGCGCGAGGCCGAGATCATCCATGCGAACGATATTTGGCATCATGCTGATATCAGCGAGCGTGAACATGTCATTCGCCAGCCACCTCGTTGTCTCGAGCGATTGCTGCATGCGTTCGACAGATTGTCGCAACATTTCAAGCGCGATATCGACATCTTCTTTCGGAAATCCATCACGGCCCATCCTGCGATAGAAATATTTGCGCAGCGGCCGCCGCTCCACATAGTGATGGTGCTCCTCATCGCTCATATCGGCCCAGATATGGACGAAGGCTGCATTGAAGGATGGATACCGGATCGCGACCGTCGGCACCTCGTCGATGAACTGACGCCAAGCTCTCATTTTCGCGATCTCGACGGCCGATCGCGGACGCAGCGGCTGCG
>JAEXXW010000466.1 GCA_023405565.1 Pseudomonadota bacterium | reverse complement strand
CCGAGTACCGCGGCAACAAACTGGCCTTGCCGGTCGGTCGGCGCGCCCTTCTGGGCTGGTGGTGCCTGCCGCTCTACTTGCTGCTGAGGTCCGCCGGTGAAGATTTCGGCGCCGCCGATCAGGAGTCGCGGGTCGATGCCAAGCGCCCAGCCGATCAGGCCAAGAACAATGATCGTGCCGATACCCAGCCCGCCACCGCCTCCGGGCATGGAAAAGCCGCCACCGCCACCGCTATCGCCGCGGACGTCTTCGACGTTGTCACTGCGGCGAAAATCTTCCCAACGCATGCTTTTCTCCTCGGCTTAAGCCGCAGTCTCGCTGATCGAATCGGAGCCGTCCACGGGAGAATGCCCACAAACGGTCTGACGAGTTGTTACCAAATGGTTGTCATTCGCGGTCAATGCCAGCCTTACAAAGTCGTTGCAAATTAAAAGGTTTTTTACCTTGGCAAATCATGATGCCGCTCATGTCGGTTGTAGGTCCCGCGTCACCGACCGCGTCGCCAGAGTCAGAGTACTGAATCATGGTAGAGTCGCGTCGCGGGGCGTCCATTCGGACGCCCCGTCTGACTCCCACGAGTCGAGAGAGTGCCCGCATCCTTGTGGGCGATTGCGTCGCACAAATGGCGACGTTGCCGGCTGAAAGCGTTGATCTCGTTTTCGCCGATCCCCCGTATAATTTGCAGCTTCAAAGCGATCTGAAGCGCCCTGACGATTCCAAAGTCGACGGTGTCACCGACGAGTGGGATAAGTTCGGTTCGTTCAGGGAATATGACGAATTCACGCATGCCTGGCTGAAAGCCTGCAAGCGGGTGATGAAGCCGTCGGCCACGCTGTGGGTGATCGGCTCCTATCACAATATCTTCCGCGTCGGTGCCATCCTGCAGGACCTGGACTTCTGGATCCTCAATGACGTGGTCTGGCGCAAATCTAACCCGATGCCGAATTTCCGCGGCCGCCGTTTCACCAATGCGCACGAAACGATGATCTGGGCGTCGCGCGATCCGGGCTCCAAGGGCTACACCTTCAATTACGAAGCGCTGAAGGCCGGCAACGACGACGTGCAGGTGCGGTCGGATTGGACTTTCCCGCTTTGCACCGGCGAAGAGCGCCTGAAGAATCCTGATGGCAAGAAGCTGCATCCGACCCAGAAGCCGGAAGCCCTGCTGGCGCGCGTGATTCTCTCCGCGTCACGCCCCGACGACCTGGTGATCGATCCGTTCAGCGGCACCGGAACGACCGGCGCCGTCGCCAAGAAGCTCGGCCGCCGCTTCATCGGCTTCGAACGTGACCCCGATTATGCCAACGCGGCGATGAAGCGAATCAACGCGGTCACGCCGCTCGAAGCGCCGTCGATTGCGCCGTTCGTCACCGCGCGCGAGGCACGGCGCGTGCCGTTTGCAGCGCTGATCGAACGTGGCTTCATTTCACCTGGCGCCAACCTCGTCGACTCAAAGAAGCGCCATAAGGCGCTGGTGCGCGCCGACGGCGCCGTCATGCTCGGCGAGAAAGTCGGATCGATCCATCGCATCGGCGCACTGGCGCAAGGTCTTGAAGCCTGCAACGGCTGGACCTTCTGGCACGTCGAAACGCGCAAAGGTCTTCTGCCGATCGATGAACTGCGCGCCAAGGTGCGCGCGGAAATGAATTGAGGTTTTCGGGCCGCGCATTCCTGCGCGGACCTCACGTCTCCCAATCCAAAGCGAGCCGGGCGCGTGTCCGGCTCGCTTTTTCTTTGATCAGGCTCGTTTCGGGCCGTTGCCTGCGCCGCCGGTGTAGCGCGACAGGATGGAGACGATCATCAGCGCGCCGATGACGGTGATGTGTTCGGTCGCGACATGAAACGCCTTCGTCGCATCGGGCTCCGGCAACGCCCAGAAGCGATGGACCAGCACGATGGTCAGGGCGGTGAATACTGCGAGCGCACCGGCGCCAAGCCATGTCCAGCGATTGATGATGATCAGCAGCGAGCCGCCGAGCTGCGTGATGATGGTGAGAATGTTCATCAGTGCTGGATTGGGTAGATTGAACATGGCCATTTCGGCGACGCCTTCCTGGAAATTGATTAGTTTGGCGAGGCCGCTTCCCCAGAAGGCGAAGGTCAGAACAATACGGGCCAGAACGGCGAACCAGCCTTGATCGAGCAGGCGGGCAACGAACCCGGGCATAATAGTCTCCTTGGATGAAGGCGCCGCGAATCGGTCAGCGCGCGGCCTTGATAGGCGAAAGCGTGCGGCAAAGGCGAGGATGTCAAAGGAAAGTGATATTGCGCGTTAGAGCGCGGTGTCGGAATGAGGCCGCAAAAAAAGCGGCGGGCCGTTTGCCCGCCGCCGGAGATTAAGCGCAGGTGTGTGACGGCTATTTTGCCGCCGTGACCATGATCTCGACGGTGTATTGCGGCGCCGCAAGACGGGCCTCGACGGTCGCGCGCGCGGGCGTGTTGCCGGGAGATACCCATGAGTCCCACACCGCGTTCATCTCGGCGAAGGTGTCCATGCTGGCGAGCCAGATATTGGCGGTCAGCAGCTTGGACTTGTCGGTGCCGGCCTTGGCCAGATAGGTGTCGATCGTGGCCAGAATTTCCTTGGTCTGTTCGGTGACGCTTTTGCCACCGCTATTTTGCGCAACGACGCCGGCGAGATAGACGGTATCGCCGTGAATGACGACCTGGCTCATCCGCGGCCCGACTTCGTGACGTTCGACTTTCATACTGGAGAACTCCCCCTTGAGGCGGCACCCGTGCCACCTTTCGCCGGGTCAGGTAGCAAGACGCGTCGGGGATGTCACGTCGAAGCCCGTCGCGTGTGCCAGCCTTGAATTCTTCCGGACTGGTTCACTCATCTTTCGCCAGTGGCCGACATTTTAATGAAAACTTCTTGAGCTATCTCCATGGTTGGGTGTTTCGCATGTGCGAATGTTGATATTATTGCGCGGCTTACACTGCCATGGAGGCAAATGATGGCGACCGGTCTGGCTGTTGGGTTACCGAGTGATCCTGAAACGCTTCGAAAATTCAGGCTCTGGTTCAAGATCTATGGCGTGGTGCTGATCCTGCTCGGCGCGGCTGCGATTCTCGTACCCGGCATTGCGACCCTCGCCACCAGCATTCTGGTCGGCTGGGTGCTGATCGCGGGTGGCATTTTTGGGCTGATTTCCGTTTTCCAGGCAGGCACCAGCTGCCCAGGCTTCTGGTGGAATCTCCTCACTGCGACCCTGTGCACGATCGCGGGTGGCATGCTGCTGTGGAATCCGATTGCTGCCGTTCTGACGCTGACCGTGGTGCTCGCCGCCTATCTCTTGGCCACCGGCGTGACCAAGGTGATGATGGCCTTCCACTACAGGAACGTCATTCCTCAAGCCTGGCTGTGGGTTTTGTTTTCGGCAATCGTCGACGTTATCCTTGGCGTCATGATTGTTGCCGGGCTGCCGGGCACGGCGATCTGGGTGATCGGCCTTCTGGTCGGCATCAACCTGCTCTTCACCGGCATCGCCCTGCTGGTCTCGGCTTTCTACAGCCTGGGGTCGGACGGCGGCACGACGCCGTCGGCGCAGGCGAAGGCCTGAACGTGCAAAGCCTGAACGTGCAAGTCTGACGCTGCGCGGCCAAACCACGCGGGCGAGGGCCCGCGTGGAACCCGTTGCGCGGCTTTCGCCTTAAAGTATCGGCTTTGATGGAATTGCGGGAGGAAGGCCATGGGCTGGTTTTCGGACGACATCGAGACTTTCGAACATCTGTTCGTTCATTCGCTTCAGGATATTTATTATGCCGAGCGGCAGATCGAGAAAGCGCTGCCGGATATGATCGCCAAGGCCTCAGACGCGGAGTTGAAGCGCGGTTTCCAGA
>JAEXXW010000452.1 GCA_023405565.1 Pseudomonadota bacterium | reverse complement strand
TATTCGAGCCCCATGCGATCAGCATGCCGGCGGCAATCGCGATCAAGCCGGCGGGAATGCCCTTCGGATATTTCACGCCGCCGAACCAGCTTACGAGGATGATCGCGAAACACACCAATCCGATCTGCGGTGTCATGAACATCTCGAGTGCGGGCCGCATCGAGATGAAAGTGATCGACACGCCGGCCAGTGTACCAAGCAATGCGGCGCGCGGCGTGATCCGGCGGATATATGGCGCGATGAAGCCGCCGATCATCAGGATGAAACTCTGGAAGAACACCCAGACAAGACCCGCTTCCCAGCCCTTGATCGGATCGTTCGTCCTCAGCGTGATCGGTAGCATGATGACGAAGGTCACAACAAACATGTGCGGCACGCTGATGCCCGAGGGCAACGCGCAGACGTCGGACCGCCCGGTCTTCAGCGCGAGCTTATAGGCGAGCCACGCATAATACATCGTGGACAGGAACATCATCAGGCCCATTGCGGGCAGGATGCGGCCGAACACGATCGAGTCCGGCATCTTCAGCACGAAGCGCAGCAGGCCAGTCAGCACCAGCATGTTGACGAGAATGTTGGTGCCGAAACCGAAAAAGGCGTTCCAGTCGCCCGGCGTCCATAACGCAGGCCGGGCCTTGGCAAGATCGCTCATCGCACTCCCCCTTCGATGATGCCGAACGGCATTTTCGGCGCGCGCGTTTCGGCGGAAATCGCAGCGACCGCTTTGTTTGAATCCGTCACCCAGCCAAAGATGCCGCCCTGCGCCTTGATCATGGCAAGGCCGGCCGCATGGAATTCGGGGAAGTAAGACGCGCAGCCATCCGACAGCGCGATACAGCGAAAGCCGCGATCATTGGCTTCGCGGATGGTGGTGTTGACGCAGACTTCGGTTGTGACGCCGCACACCATCAATGTGTCGATGCCGCGGTTGTGCAGCATCAATTCGAGATCGGTTTGATAGAAGGCGCCCTTGCCAGGCTTGTCGATCACCGGCTCACCGGCGATCGGATAGAGCTGCGGAATGATGTCGTGACCGGGCTCGCCCCGCACGAGGATGCGCCCCATCGGCCCGGAGGCGCCGATGCGCGTTGCCGGATCGCCGCGCTCGACCTTCAGCGGCGGCGCATCGGACAGATCAGGCCGATGGCCTTCGCGCGTGTGGATGACAAGCATCCGGTGTTGCCGCGCGGCCTGCAGGACGGTTTTGATCGGCTCGATGGCGGCTGCCAGAAGCGACACATCGTTGCCGAGCGCAGCACCAAAGCCGCCCGGCTCAAGAAAGTCGCGTTGCATATCGATGATGACAAGCGCCGATCGCGCGATGTCGATCTCAAGCGAATACGGCTCGGCCTCGATCCTGACGTGCACAGCATCCTCCGATCCCAATACGGAGGACTACGCAAGTTCGGGGCCAAGTTCGCGTTATTGTATACAACAACATGCAGCCTGACCGCCTGTAAAGCAACGCATTGACGACGCTTGAGAAAACGTCATGGTACCCGCCGGCACAATGCTTCTGCGAATGTCGCAGCGCGCACGGAAGCAGACATTCTGCCGCGCTTTTGATCAGACATCGCTCATGCAAGCTGCTTATGCAAAATACCGGACCAGCCACAGGCCGGCAAAAAGCCCGACAATCGACAGCAGCACCGAGCCCAGGACGTAAAGTGCGGCCATCCCAACCTCTCCGCGTTCGTAGAGCAGCGCCGTATCGAGCGAAAACGCGGAGAAGGTCGTATAGCCGCCGAGGATCCCGGTGGTGAGAAACAGTCGCCAAGCCTGAGACGCGTCAGCCTTGAACGCGAACCAGCCGGCGATCAAGCCCATCGCCAGCGAACCGGTGATGTTGATAAGAAAGGTATTCCAAGGGAAAGCCGTGCCGAGCCAGCGGCCAACGCCGACATTCACGCCATGGCGCAGCATGGCGCCGAGGCCGCCGCCCAAAAAGACCAGGACATAAGCCATTGTTCAAACGTCCCTTTCCCTCAACCGGGAAACGCAACCCTTCTCCGGATGCAAGCCTTTATGGCGGAGTTTGCAGTTGCGTCCAACTGACACTGCGGTCATGGTCCGCCCGCGATGCTCTCCCTTGACCAATTCGCGCGCGAGAAACTGACCGAGCGCGCAGGACAGAACCTCCGCCGCTCGATCGTGGAGACGGGACCGGGCGATGGCGTGCATGTTGTCCGCAATGGCCGGACATTGCTGTCCTTCTGCAACAACGATTACCTCAATCTCAGCCAGCATCCCGCTGTGAAACAGGCAGCCGCGCATGCGGCGGAACGATACGGCGCGGGCGCGGGTGCATCCCGTCTCGTGACCGGAAGCCACCCGCTCTACACACAACTCGAAGAGCGGCTGGCCCGTCTGAAAGGCGCCGAAGCCGCCTGCGTGTTCGGCTCGGGCTATCTCGCCAATACTGGGATCATTCCAGCGCTCGCCGGGCGGGGCGATCTGATCGTGATCGACCAATTGGCGCACGCCTCGATGTATGCCGGTGTCAAACTCAGCGATGCCGAGACCAGAGTCTTTCGTCACAACGACGTTGCCCATCTGCGATCCCTGCTGGACAGCGAGCGCGCCAGTTACAGGCACGCGCTGATCGTCACCGAGGGCGTGTTTTCGATGGACGGCGATCTGGCGCCGCTCCTGGAATTGTCGCAACTCGCACAGCAATACGATGCCTGGCTGATGAGCGATGACGCGCACGGCATCGGCGTTCTCGGCCAGGGCCGCGGCTCGTCCTTCGTCAGCACGCCGCCGGCGGCCGTACCGCTGCAGATGGGCACATTGTCGAAAGCCATTGGTAGCTATGGCGGTTATCTCTGCGCCTCGCGCGATGTGATCGAATTGATGCACAATCGCGCGCGTACCCTCATCTATTCCACCGGGCTACCCGCTTCGGTCATCGCAGCCGCCATCGCCGCGCTCGACATCATCGAGTCGGACCCGGATTATGCCGCGCTGCCACTGCGCAAGGCGCGTGACTTCACCCGCGCCGCCAATCTGCCGTTTGCTGAAAGCACGATTGTCCCGGTGACAATCGGCGATGCTGATGCCGCGCTGAGGGCAGCGAAAATGCTCGAAGATGAAGGCTTTCTGGTCGTTGCCATCCGGCCGCCAACAGTTCCAGACGGAACCGCACGGCTGCGGATTACGTTCAATGCCGCACAGCCGGATGACGAGATCGCCCGGCTTGCTGATATCGTCCGCACACGCATTCTGAGGCAGGCATGAGCGCAATCTTCGTGACATCCACCGGCACCGATATTGGCAAAACCTTCGTGACGGCCGGGCTGATCCGCTACTTGCGCAATCACAAGAAACATGTCGATGCCCTGAAGCCGATCATCAGCGGTTTCGACCCGGCCCACGCCGGCAACAGCGACAGCGGCGTGTTGCTACGTGCACTGGGCTTGCCACTGACCGATGAAGAAATTGAAGACATCTCGCCGTGGCGCTTTACTGCACCACTGTCCCCGGACATGGCTGCGCGGCATGAAGGCAAGACAATCGACTTCGAGCAATTGCTGTCCTTCTGCGAAACGGCAATCGAGGAAACGGACGATGTGTTGCTGATCGAAGGCGTCGGCGGCGTCATGGTGCCGCTCGATCAAACCAATACGGTGCTGGACTGGATTGCCGAACTCGACGTCCCGTCCATTCTCGTTGCCGGCAGCTACATCGGCAGCATCAGCCACACGCTGACGGCCGCCAATGCCCTGGATGGCGAGGATTGCGATCTCACCACCATCGTTGTCACGGAGACCGCAGGCAGCCACGTGCCGCTTTATGAGACCGTTGCGACCATCTCGCGGTTCTTGCCGGCCATCGATGTGATCGCGCTGCCGCGGCTTGAAGCCGGCGCGGACCACCCGGCCTTCGAGCAGATTGCGAAGAGCGCTGGATTGCTCTAGCGCCGCTCGCGCAGAACCTCGGCGAGGCTCTGCGTTAATCCGACAACGTCGCTTTGGCTGATGGTCAGAGCCGGCGCAAGATAGATCACCGACCCGATCGGCCGGATAAAGGTGCCTT
Source organism: Pseudomonadota bacterium (assembly GCA_023405565.1). Taxonomy (GTDB): domain Bacteria; phylum Pseudomonadota; class Alphaproteobacteria; order Rhizobiales; family Xanthobacteraceae; genus Pseudorhodoplanes. The sequence goes on along the minus strand of JAEXXW010000452.1, from coordinate 2,098 downwards.
TTTCGACGAAGGCGCGCCGCAATTCGTTCAGGTTATCGATGCGGTCCAGTTCGACGACACCGACGGCGCCGCGAACGCGCACATCGACGACGCCGGGCAGGTCGCGACATCCAGCCAGTCCGTCGCGAAGTCCTGTTTCAATAGCGGCAACCTGTTTCAGCCGCTCGCCATCCTCGAACAAATCGAGCGAGGCATTGGCCGCGGCGCAGCCAAGCGCATTGGCCATATAGGTCGGCCCGTGCATCAAGGCGTGCATCGGATCGTCCGACCAGAAGGCATCAAACACTTTCTTCCGTGCGACCGTTGCCGCCAGCGGCAAGGTGCCGCCGGTCAGCGCCTTCGACAGCGTGATGATGTCCGGAATGACACCGGCGCTCTCGCAAGCAAACATCGTTCCGGTGCGGGCAAAGCCGGTGAAAATCTCATCGAAGATCAGCAGGAGATCATAGCGATCGGCTAGACGGCGCAGCCGCGCAAGCACATCCGGATCATGAAAAAGCATACCGCCAGCGCCCTGCACCAGCGGCTCGACGACGATGCCGGCCAGCGTATCCGCATGTCGCTCCAGCAGCACCGCGAGTGATGCTTCCTGCTCGTCGTCTTTCGGCAGGTCCGCCATGACATGACGATGCAGCAAACCGGCAAAGGCCTGATGCATGCCGGAATCATCCGAGATCGCCATCGTCGCCAGCGTGTCGCCGTGATAACCGCCGCGGAAATAGACGAAGGTGTCGCGCTTGCCCTGCCCGGCATTGAGCCAATACTGGATCGCCATCTTCATCGCGACTTCGACGGCGACCGATCCAGAATCGGTGAAGAACACGCGATCGAGATCGCCGGGCAGCATGGCCGCAAGCCGCCGCGCCAGTGTCAGCGCCTGCTCATGCACGAGGCCGCCGAACATCACATGCGGCATCACCTCGAGCTGCCGCTGCACGGCCTGACGAATATGTGGATGATTGTAGCCGTGACACGCCGTCCACCACGACGCGATGCCGTCAATCAGTTCGCGACCATCGGCGAGATGAATGCGCGTGCCTTCGGTACGCACCACCGGCAGCGGCGACGGCGCCGTCTTCATCTGCGCATAGGGCAGCCAGATGTGATCGAGGCCGGAGGGGTAACAGTTCGCAGGATCGCGCACGGTCGCGCGCTCCGTCACACCTGCATCGCGCGCAGGCCGAGGCGATCCATCAATTGCCTGTCGCGGTCGGCGAGCGGATTGGGCGTGGTCAGAAGCTTCGGCCCGTAGAAGACCGAATTGGCGCCGGCGAGGAAACACAAAGCCTGCATTTCGTCGGTCATGTCCTCGCGACCAGCCGAAAGGCGCACCATCGAACGTGGCATGGTGATGCGGGCTACGGCGATGGTACGCACGAATTCAAATGGATCGAGCGATTTACCTTGCGCCAGCGGGGTGCCTTCGACCTGCACCAGGAGATTGATCGGCACGCTTTCCGGATGCACCGGCAAGGTCGCGAGCGAATGAATCAGGCCAACGCGATCATCCTCGCCCTCGCCCATGCCGACGATGCCGCCACAACACACGTTGATGCCGGCATCGCGCACATGCTCCAGCGTGTCGAGGCGGTCCCGATAGGTGCGCGTCGAAATGATGTCGCCGTAGAATTCCGGAGAGGTATCGAGATTGTGGTTGTGATAGTCGAGGCCGGAATCCTTGAGGCGCTGCGCCTGTTGCCCGGTCAGCATGCCGAGCGTGACGCAGGTTTCGAGCCCCATCGCACGCACGCCCTCGATCATCGCACAGACCTTGTCGAGGTCGCGGTCCTTTGGCTCGCGCCAGGCCGCGCCCATGCAGAAGCGGCTGGCACCTGCATCCTTCGCGGCCTGCGCCTCGGCCAGCACCTTGTCGAGGCTCATCAGCTTCTCGGCCTTGACGCCGGTGTCGTATTTCGCGCTCTGCGGGCAATAGGCGCAGTCCTCGGGACAGCCACCGGTCTTGATCGAGAGCAGCGTCGAGACCTGGACCTCGGCCGGATCAAAATTGGCGCGGTGGATCGCCTGCGCCTGGAACATCAGGTCGGGGAACGGCAGCGTGAAAAGGTCGCGGATCTCGGCCCGGGTCCAATCGTGGCGC
>JAEXXW010000402.1 GCA_023405565.1 Pseudomonadota bacterium | reverse complement strand
TGAAAAGCCCGGAGGACATGGCGAGCGCTCCGTCGCCATGGGCACCATTGACATGGCCGTATGGGATGCGATCGCCAAAATTGCTGAAGTCCCGCTGTTTCGTCTTCTCGCAAATCGCGCCGGAGTCACCGCCGACCCACGGGTCTTCGTCTATGCCGCTGGCGGCTACTACTATCCGGGCAAGGGTCTCGAAGGCCTGGTCGCGGAAATGCAGAGCTATCTCGACCGCGGATACACGGTCGTAAAGATGAAGATTGGCGGTGCCCCGCTTTCCGAGGATTGCAAGCGTGTAGAAGCCGTGTTGCGCATTCTCCCTTCGGGCTGCAAGCTGGCCGTTGACGCCAATGGCCGCTTTGATCTCGATATAGCCGTCGCTTATGCCAAGGCGCTGAGCGAATACGATCTTTTCTGGTACGAGGAAGCCGGAGATCCGTTGGACTACGAGTTGCAAGCAAAGCTTGCCGAGCATTATTCGGGTTCAATGGCAACCGGCGAAAACCTGTTCTCGATGCAGGATGCCCGCAATCTCATTCGCTATGGTGGCATGCGCCCGGACCGCGATTGGCTACAATTCGACTGCGCCTTGAGCTACGGCCTCGTCGAGTATCTGCGAACGCTCGACATGCTGAAGTCATATGGATGGTCGTGGCGCCGCTGTATTCCACATGGCGGTCATCAGATGTCGCTCAATATCGCGGCCGGACTGGGCCTTGGCGGCAACGAATCCTACCCCGATCTGTTCCAGCCCTATGGTGGCTTTCCCGACGGCGTTCGCGTCGAAAAAAGTTATATCACCATGCCTGAATTGCCGGGCATCGGCTTCGAGGGCAAATCTGACCTGATCAAGGAAATGCGGAGTCTGGCTTCGTGACGACGACGGCAAGGTCTGCCCGCTGAAAGAATTGCGCCTCATCGCTTGGCGATTGCTGAACTGGACGCATGACGGGCAAGGCATTCGCTCCACTCTGTATTGCCGGGGTCAAACGACGATTTCCTGTTTCAAGACCTGCTCAAGCCAGTCCGCAAACACCTGCACGCGGCGGGACAGATGCTGGCGATGCGGATAGAGGAGTGTCAAAGGCATCGGCTCTGCGCGATGCTCTGGCATCACCTCGATGAGTTCGCCGGCAGCCAGATGATGTTTGACGTCATAGGCGGGGATTTGGATGAGCCCGAGACCGGCTACGCAACAGGCGATATACGCTTCGGCATTGTTGACGGTCACGCGACCCCGCACCGGCATCGCTTGCAACACGCCGTCGGCTATCCATTCCCAGCTTTCGACGCGCCCGCTCGAGGGCGAGGCATAGTTGACGGTCCAGTGGTTGACGAGATCATGGGGTGTCTTGGGAATGCCGTAGCGCTTCAGATAGGCCGGACTGGCAACATTGATCAGCGGCAGATCGCCAATTGCCCGGGCAATCAGGCCTGAATCGTTCAGCGGACCGACGCGTAATACGCAGTCGACGTTTTCCTCGATGAGATTCACTGCTCGGTCGGTCACGCCGAGATCGATATCGATGAGAGTGTAGCGTTCCAGGAATTCGGGCAGCGCCGGCGCGATGATCAGGCGCCCGATCCGACCAGGGACATCGATGCGGAGCTTGCCGGCCGGCCCGATCTTGGTCTGCCGAAACAGGTTCTCCGTTTCTTCGACATCGGCAAGCAGCCGCAAACATCTGTCATAGAAAGCTTGACCATCCTGGGTCGGAGCCACCTTGCGCGTCGTGCGGTGAAGAAGACGCGCACCGACGCGCCCTTCCAGCTCACTCACCGCAGCCGAGACCGATGAGCGCGGCAAGCCCAGCGTATCAGCAGCGCGAGTGAAACTCGCGCATTCGACAACACGGGCGAAGACGCGGAACAGATCAATACGATCCACAGGCTTGGCAACCGAACCAATTGTTCGGAAATTCTGACATATGATGTCAAAAAATGCAACTTTATCGCAAATTCCTGAACGGTATTTTGCAAGTGTCAAACGCGGCCGATACCGGCTGCCCAGGCCTTACAGGAGCCGGAGCCATGGCGGACCACAGCATCAAGGGAAAAACCGTCATCATCGCCGGCGGCGCGAAAAATCTCGGTGGCCTGCTGGCCCGCGACCTTGCCCAGCACGGCGCGAAAGCTGTGGCAATTCACTACAACAGCGCCGCCACGGAAGCGGCGGCCAATGAAACTGTGGCGGCGATCAAGGCTACCGGCGCGCAGGGCGTGGCATTTCAGGCGAATCTGTCCAGCGCGGGCGCCATGGAGAAGCTGTTCGCCGATGCGAGTGCCGCCATCGGCAGGCCTGACATTGCAATCAACACGGTCGGCAAGGTGCTGAAGAAACCGATCGTCGAGATTTCAGAAGCCGAATATGACGAGATGAGTGCGGTCAACGCCAAGTCTGCCTTCTTCTTTCTCAAGGAGGCCGGCAAACACGTCAATGACAATGGAAAAATCTGCACCCTGGTCACGTCCTTGCTCGGAGCCTTTACGCCCCTTTACGCATCCTATGCGGGCACCAAAGCACCGGTGGAGCATTTTACGCGCGCCGCAGCCAAGGAATTCGGTGAGCGCGGCATCTCCGTGACGGCGATCGGCCCTGGCCCGATGGATACGCCATTCTTCTATCCAGCCGAGGGCGCCGACGCGGTCGCCTATCACAGAACAGCCGCAGCATTATCGAAATTCACCAAGACCGGGCTGACCGACATCGAAGACATCGTACCGTATATCCGCTTCATGGTCTCGGACGGATGGTGGATGACCGGGCAGACAATCCTCGTCAATGGCGGATACACGACCAAGTGAGCCCCCTGACATCGACCGACCGCAAATTGGCGGCTCACGATTGCAGCCCAGGGATGGTTACGGATGTTGCCATTTCAGCACGAAGGAAGGCTTGTCCGGCTCTCGCCGGCGATGACAGCCATGGCGACCCTTGTCTTACTAGCGGGCCTGTCGCTGACGGCCCTCGCGCAACCCGGGACCACAATGACCGCAACAGCAACGCCAACAGTCATTGAACGTTTTGTCGCGGCAGTGAATCGTGGTG
>JAEXXW010000392.1 GCA_023405565.1 Pseudomonadota bacterium | reverse complement strand
TGAGCGCGCGGCGGACCCGCGTCACGGGTCCGCCAGAAGAGGCCTCGCAAGCCTCTTGGCGCCTCCCGGCGCTCCATTTCCTCACGGAAACCGGAAAAAGGGACGGGCGCCCCCGCGCCGGCGAAAGAACAGGGGCGGCGAAGCTTTGTGTTACGCCCTTCTTTCGGCCCCGAATCCTGTAAAATCCGCCCATGCCTGTCCGCCAACTCTCCGAAGCCATCATCAACCGCATTGCCGCCGGCGAGGTGGTGGAGCGGCCTGCCAGCGTGGTGAAGGAACTGGTCGAGAACGCGCTGGATGCCGGCGCGAAAAAGATCGAGATCGTCACCGATGGCGGCGGCCGGCGGCTGATCCGCATCACCGACGACGGCATCGGTATGACGCGCGAGGATCTGACGCTCGCGGTCGAGCGGCATGCCACCTCGAAGCTTCAGGACGATGACGACCTGATGGCGATCGCGACACTCGGCTTTCGCGGTGAAGCCTTGCCGTCGATCGGTTCGGTGTCGAAGCTGGCCATCGTCACGCGCCATGCCAGCGAGCCGCATGCCTGGGCGCTCGGCGTCGATGCCGGCGTCAAGTCGCAGCCGGCACCGGCGGCGCTGAATGCCGGCACCCGCATCGATGTGCGCGACCTGTTCTATGCAACGCCGGCGCGCCTGAAATTCATGAAGAGCGAGCGTGCCGAAAGCGACGCCGTGCGCGAGGTGGTGCGGCGGCTGGCGATGAGCCGCCCCGATGTCGCCTTCACGCTGGCGAGCGAGGAGCGCAGTGCCAGCACCTGGCCAGCGGCGTTGCCCGGCATTGCCGGATCGCTGGTGCGGCTGGGCGATATTCTCGGCGCGGATTTCCGCGCCAATGCGGTCGAGGTGATGGCCGGCAAGGAAGGCCTTGGCGTTGTCGGCTTCGCTGCCCTGCCGACCTACACGCGCGCCAATTCGCTCGGCCAGTATCTGTTCGTCAACGGACGGCCGGTGCGCGACAAGGTGCTGGTCGGCGCCGTGAATGGCGCCTACGCCGATTATCTGCCGCGCGGCCGCCAGGCGGTGGTGGCGTTGTTCGTCACCATCGATCCGCGTGAGGTCGATGTGAATGTGCATCCGGCAAAGACCGAAGTGCGCTTCCGCGATGGCGGGCTGGTGCGCAGCTTGGTCTTCGGTGCGGTGCGTGATGCACTGGCGCGCGAGAGCGGACGTGCAGCCTCGACTGGTGGCGATGCGACGGTGTCGGCATTCCGTCCGGCGTCATCGGTACCGCGTGGCGGCTGGGATATCTGGCGTTCACCGGCTGTGCCGCCGAGTTTTGTTGCGCGGCCATCGGCGCCATCAGGTTTTGCAAGCGATGGCAATGCCGCGCTCGGCTTTGCCGAAGCCGCGCAAGCCGTGTTCGATGTTGGCGCTGCAGCAACAAGCGCGCGCGTCGAAACATTCGAGCCGGCTCTTGATGCGCTCGATCGTCCGCTCGGCGCCGCGCGCGCGCAGGTGCATGACAATTACATCGTCTCGCAAACGCGCGATGGCCTTGTCATCGTCGATCAGCATGCCGCGCATGAGCGCCTTGTCTATGAGCGTTTGAAAGCGGCGGTGGCGCAGCAGGGCGTTGCGCGGCAGATCCTTTTGATCCCCGAAATCGTCGAACTCGACGAAAGCGATGTCGAGCGTCTGGTCGCCCGCTCAGATGAACTGGCGAAATATGGCCTCGTGCTGGACAGCTTCGGTCCCGGCGCTGTCGCCGTGCGCGAGACGCCGTCGCTATTGGGTGAGATCGATGCGGCATCGCTCGTGCGCGATCTCGCCGAGCATATGGCGGAATGGGACGACAGCCTGCCGCTCGAACGCCGCTTGATGCACGTTGCGGCAACGATGGCGTGTCACGGCTCGGTGCGTTCGGGCCGCCGTTTGAAAGGCGAGGAGATGAACGCGCTCTTACGCGAGATGGAGGTCACGCCCAATTCCGGCCAGTGCAATCACGGCCGGCCGACCTATGTCGAACTGAAGCTGAGCGATATCGAACGGCTGTTCGGGAGGAGATAGTCAGCTTCAACGCAGATTCAGAAATGTGATTTCTGTATCGTCGTAATCGCGCCGTTCGATCTCGCTGAAACCGTCCGGTGTCTGGAATGCGCCTTTTGCTTCCTCGACCATGATCAGCGCATCTTGCGTCATCCAGCCGCCCTCGCGCGCCGATAGCAGCGCCTTTTCCGCAAAGCCCTTGCCATAGGGCGGATCGAGAAACACCAGCGAGAACGGCTCGTTTGGATGCACGGCGCCGAGTTTCGTCGCATCGCGCCGGAAGATGCGGCTGACGCCAGCCGCTCCAAGTGTCTCGACATTCTGGCGGATCAGGGCACGCGCTTCGGCACCATCATCGACGAACAATGTGAAGGCCGCGCCGCGCGACATGGCTTCAAGGCCAAGCGCGCCGGTGCCGGCGAACAGGTCGAGCACGCGTGCGCCGGTGACCGGATCGCCATAGGCATGCATCAGGATGTTGAAGATGGTCTCGCGCAAACGGTCCGCCGTCGGTCGGATCGCCTGCGTCTTCGGGCCTGCGAGTGCGCGGCCACGGAAATTTCCACCGACAATGCGCATCTAGCGTTTCCGCGTCGGCCGGCCCGCACGCGGAGAGCGATGAGCGCCGGACTTTCCGCCACTTGGTTTGCCGCGATCGCCGCCCGGCTTGCCTCGTACGCCCGATTTGTTCCGGTCGCTGGATTTGCTGCGTCCGGTCGCGACCCGTTCGCTGGTTTTGCCGCGCTGATCGCGGCGCGGTGGCCCCTTGCGTTCGTCGTCGCGCCTCTGACCACCTGGCTTGCTGCCGAAGCGCTTGGGTGATCGTTGTCTCTGTTCCGGCTCTCCGCGATCCGGGGACCTGTCGTCATCACGGCGCCGCGTATCAGGGCGACGCTGTGCGGGCTTCGCCTCGTCGGCATCGTCGCTTTCGATGTCCGAAATCGGTCCGGAGAAATCCGCTTCCGCCAGTTCGGCAATGCGTTCGCCAAGCTGTTCGCGCAGATGCCGCGTGCGGATCTCCTCAACTTTGCCTTCGCCCAGATCGCCGAGCTGAAACGGGCCGAAGGAGACGCGGATCAGCCGGTTCACCTTCATGCCGAGATGCTCCAGCACGTTGCGCACTTCGCGGTTCTTGCCCTCGCGGATCGCGAAGGTCAGCCAGGCATTGGCGCCCTGCAGGCGATCCACCGTCGCTTCGATGGCACCGTAACGCACGCCATTCACCGTGACGCCCTTGCGCAGGGCATCGAGCTGCGGCTGCAGAATCGCGCCATGCGCGCGCACGCGATAGCGGCGCAGCCA
>JAEXXW010000388.1 GCA_023405565.1 Pseudomonadota bacterium | reverse complement strand
CATATGTGCGGTGAAGCCTGATACAGCTGGTTCACAGGGTGTTTTCATAGATTGCGTTATGGAGGTCTTCGCGTGCTTGCGCGCTCGCTGCCGCCAAAGCCGAAAGAATGGGTATGTTGATGAGACTATGTTTGGATTGGGCCGTTCCACACTCGCGGCGCCTGACGTGGTAACCGCAAGCGCGCAAGGACTGGCAGCCACCAGTCTCAGCGTCGACGGTGCATTTGGGAGTCCATATGCGCCTTTTCTTGCTCTTTTTTCGGCTCACCTCTTGAACCTCTAGGGACTGGATATCCTATATCTGCGGCAGGTTCCCAAGACACTAGAGGACGCGGACAATGACAGACACCTCAACGGTTAGGATTGACAAGTCCGATGGACTGCCTTGTCCCGTCTGCAAGGTCGACCTCGTCATGAGCGAGCGCCAGGGCATCGAAATTGACTAATGCCCTGAATGCCGCGGCGTGTGGCTTGATCGTGGTGAACTCGACAAGATTATCGAGCGCAGTGCGGTCGAGGACGAGCGTCTCCGCGAGCCGCGAAGTGGGCAAAATCAAAACCCGCAGGCCTATCCGTCCCGCTCTGCGCCGGATTACGACCCGCGCCATGATGACAGCAGAGGACACGGTGGTCACGGCCGCCGTTACGGACACGGCTCGTTCCTTGGTCGGCTGTTTGATTAGAGTTCTCTGACTCCAACCAAAATCGGCCGTTCCATTGGAGCGGATACCTTTCAGGGTGAGTGGCCAATTTATCCGCCTCGGGTATTCAAACGCCACCCCGCTGCGAACTTTTATCCCTATCGCGAGACGATCAAATGGGCGGTGCAGATTCGGCCATCAATGTTACAGCGTCAGCAACTGCGGCCGGGCGGCACAGGCAGAGGCTCTACGTTGCGCTGGCTCTCACCACCGCGTTCATGGTGGCGGAGGTCGTCGGCGGCTTGTGGACTGGTAGCCTTGCTCTTCTTGCGGATGCGGCGCACATGCTCACCGATGCTGGCGGCTTGGCCTTGGCTTTGATCGCCATCCGGTTCGCCGAGAGGCCGCGAACACCACAGAACACCTTCGGATATGTCCGCATGGAGGTGCTCTCAGCTCTAACCAATGCGGTGGTTCTCCTGCTGCTGACGGTTTATATTCTTTACGAGGCTTATCAAAGGTTCCTGAGCCCGCCGGAGATCATCGGCGGTCCGATGTTGGCCGTCGCGGTCGTCGGTCTGATTGTCAACCTAATCAGCATGAAGCTTCTCTCCGCCGGGGCGACGGAAAGCCTCAACGTCAAAGGCGCCTATTTCGAGGTGCTGGCGGACATGCTCGGTTCGCTCGGCGTCATTGTTGCAGCATGCGTCGTGGTTCTGACTGGCTGGCAGCTTGTCGATCCGATTATCGGCGCCGGTATTGGCCTGTTTATCGTCCCGCGCACATGGATCCTGCTCAAGCAGGCAATCCACATTCTGATGGAGGGAACGCCGCCGGAAATCGACATGGCTTTGCTCGAAAGGAAGCTTCTCGAGATCCCGGGCGTGGTTGCCGTGCAAGATCTCCATGTTTGGACAATTACTTCCGGCGCCGATGCGATGAGTGGCCATCTTATTGTGACCGACATGACTTCCGCGCGGGCGACGTTGACTGCGGCGCAGGAGGCGATGAAGGCCGGCTTTGGCTTGTCGCATGTGACCATCCAGATCGAGGACGAAGGGCTGCAGAAAGCGGAAAGCAAGCAGAGGTTCTGATCTCGGACCGAACTGCTTGGCCGTATTTAAAGGAGGACGACGTGGGGAGAAGCCATTGGCGCGAGCATGCGACACGTCGGGTGGGCGGTAATTCACAATCTCCTTTTGACCACATGGGTAGCCCATCATCACGGCGCGCGCCTGTCTCCTGGGGGCTGGTTTTCGTCGCCCTGCTTGTGTGGACGGTCGCCGCTTATGTTGGATATGTTGCAGGAAACGGTGTCTTGTCGTGGCTCTCGACTAGCAGCGGCGCTCTGTTGGAAACAGGCAGGGATGCCGGAAGCGTATTGGGTGTGGGTAAGGAGGTGGGCGTGACAATTGATCGCCTGAAATCCACAGATCTAGTCGATCAGGCAGTCTCCCTTCTGCGGATGATTCTGAAACCGGTTTTCGTTACGATTTGGGCGCTAGGCGCACTAGCGATCGTTCTCCTGCCAAGGATATTCCGGGCGTTAGCCAGAACGTTCAGGATACGTCGCCACTGAGTGCGAGATGCGAGCTTTCAACGAATTGTCCATCCGGAACCGACGAAGCTGAGGTCGCCGAGACTTCAGTCTCGGAGGAGGAGCGGATGAACGCCAGACGCCGATGAATCGAGGGCTAAACTTCTTGCCTGGCACAGGAGCGTTGTTGAGCCTGTTGCCAGTGTACATTCAATATCGAGCAGGCTACGGACGCGCCGCTCCGTAGTGAGTTCCTCCGAAGCTTGCGTGGGTTTCTATTTGCGAAGCCGCGCTGATCCGAGACTTGGTACTCCCGCCTCGGTAGCCGTAGCCTATACGATAGTAAAAGTGTCCGGCTAATTTTCCGTCCTTGACAATGGTGCGCTCCACGGGCTCGCTCAATGTGGCGAAGTGCTTTGAAAGCCGGGGATTGTCGATTTGATGCCGCTTGAACGCAAACATTATAGCGGGGCGTCCGCGCAGCCGGTCGGGCTTGAACCAATGCGCGTACATGAGGCTATCCTGCCCGAGCGGACCACGTCCGACCGAATTGGCCACTCCCTCGCCATGGCAACTGGCGTAGAAAGCCAGCTCGCTGGCGATGTTATAAGTATCCAATCCAATCAATAACGGCTCAACGCCCGTCGATTGCTTAACCTCGTGCCAGAGAGCATTCGCCTCCCGACCAAACTCGCTCCAGGCAATCGGCGTGCCCGGCAGCTTCACGACATAGCCGAAGCCCGGAATGCCGAGCACGAGATAGTTCAGAGCGATCCCGTAGACCACGAGACTGAGCGAAAGCGTCGGCACCCATCCCCGACGCACCCAGAGATCGAAGCGGGAGGAACGTTTTGTAACAGACAGAATTGCAATCGAGATTGCGGGCAGCACGGCGAGCCAGAGCGGTCCGGTCCAGTTCAGCTTCACGCCGCGTGTTAAGCTAAACGCGATGAATACGGCAAGCGGCGCCAGTGTGAAGACGAGCATAAAGCGCGAGATACGCTGAACGCGCTCTTCCGTTATTATATCCACATTTGCGCGTCTATGAAGCGTCCACAGCGCGGCCAGGGCCGCGATCAGCGCTGGCGGCGTCAGCAGGATTGCCGCATTGGCGATCAGTTTCGGCAGCGAGAATTGGAACATGCCTTCCATGCGGCGCGTGCTCTGGAAGGCAAAGGAGGCGAGACCGTTCTCCAGATTCCAGAAGATGACGGGCGAGAAGATGAGCAGTGCCAGCACGGCGGCGAGATAGGGCTCGGGTCTTTTCAGCCATGCTCTTGCCCGCGTGTCGACCAGCATGAACAACAGCGTCGCCGGCCCCAGGAGGGCGATCGTATACTTCGAGAGCATGCCGAGGCCCATGCAGATGCCAACGCCCCACCAGGCCTTCCGCCGACTGCCGATGAGGGTGCGTTCCAGGAAATAAAGCGTCCCGGCCCAGGCTGCCGTCAATGGCGCATCAGGCGTCATGAAGAAGCCGGCCCCGAAATAGAATGGCAACGCGGCCACCAGCAGCAGGCTTACAAAGGCCGCCGACTTCCCGAAAAGCCTATGGGTGAGGCGGAAACTGAAGAAAGCGGTGACGAACCAACCGAGCCAGGCGGCAATACGGACGCCGAACTCATTGTTGCCGAATACGTTGGTGCCGGCCCAGATCAGCCACGCGACCATGGGCGGATGATCGAGATAGCCAAAGTCGAGATGCTGGGAATAATTCCAGTAATAGGCCTCCTGCGGCAGCAGGTCGGCAAGGCCGATGAACAACAGGCGCAGCACGACGACATAGCCTGCAACACCGATAGCAGTCACACGCCACCGGATATCGTGGGGCACGCGCGGATTGAGCGACGGAAATACAAAAAAGGCCGAGCCAAGATAGTTGATGATCGCCGCCGTGCCGATGGCTAACAATATGGCGAGTTGCGGCGGCATTCCGAGGATGCTCGAAGCAGCGACCAACACGCCGCCACGAATGGCGAGCGCCAGAAGACATACGGTGAGAAACCGCCTATAATGATCATGTCCCCGGTCCGCTGCCCAGCTTTCGGCGAAGGCCCAGCGCGAGTTCAGTACATAGTTTGAAACGGTCGCAGCGCAGAAGCTGACGACATGAGCAATCATCAGCGGCACACCAAAGGCGAAGAGAGCCTCAAACACCAGAAGATCGACAATCATGCCGATGAGGCCAACAGCCGCAAAACGCGCCGCTCCGCTGGCTGACACCGCTCCGCCGGCGAGAACGAGAAGACGGCGCACATAAGCCACCATCTGCGCCTTGCCGATCTTGGACTCGCCGTGCAAGCGATCCGGAAAGACGATCGGCACTTCGCTCACTTTGAGAGCGCCGCCGCCATGCGCGATGACCTCCAGCCCGATCTTGAAGCCGGCGGCCTCCGGGTCGATTGCCAACAGCCGCTCACGGCGTACGGCGAAGAAGCCCGACATAGGATCCTTGACCTCGGTGAGCGGCCAGGCGAGCAGGCTGCCGAAGCGCGAGAGCATGAACCGCCATAAAGGCCAGCCCTGTGTCGCACCGCCTGTCACGAAACGGCTACCCACGGCCATATCGCTCGATCCATCGAGTACGGGCTTGACGAGTGCGCGAATGCGATCGGGCGGATGGCTGAGATCGGCATCCATAACGACCACGACATCGCCGCGAGCAACAGCCGCGGCCGTCAGCACATCGCCGGCAAGTCCGCGCTTTCCATTGCCGGCGATGAGGCGTGCATTGGTTTTCGACGCCCAGTTCTCAACTCGTTCAATAGTACCGTCGGTCGAGCCGCCATCGGCGATCAGGATCTCGAACTCCAGGTCAGGGCGAGCCTCGGCGAGAATCGCAGTGAACAGCACATCGATGTTGTCGATTTCATTGAGGGTTGGTATGATGATTGAAATCACTGTCGTGTCCGCGGGACTGCCTGTCCCCACCGTCTCATTGCTTAGCGCTGTATGGTTTGACATCGCTCGATCGAATTCATTGAGCTACTTTGTCTTTCGGTCTGCTTCCAGCAATTGACGCCCGCCCTCCGGAACACAGCGACGAAGACACTGAGATGGAAACCAAGTGGGTTTGCCGCCTTGTCTGCAAAATTTCAACCGTGTTTCCATGAATGCAAAATTCAAATGTCCAATATAATTGACTTTAAGCCGCTGACGCAGCGTATCCAGGCCTTCGTAACGTGAAGCCACTCAACTTGGGAGCGCTGTTCGCTAACCCGAGCACTTGCGTCAGTCCATCACTTACCCGTGCGCGAAAAGGGACCGCCACGCGATTTTTAGCATCCAGCGTGTCATGAGGCATACTTCGAGGTCGGCCGCTTCAATGATCCGCACCTTAGAAGCGACGTCCTGCCGAACCGGAAGCCAGATTTTCTTACAGTAGCGACACTCCGTCTCTGAGCGCGATTGCTTAGGTTCGATCGTCGGACGCGCGCTTCTGGTCCGTGTTGAAACATGCCATTGAATCTTGACGTTCCGGGGTTAGGTGGCCCCGATGGCGGGCCGAGGGTCCGGCATAGTTGAGGGATTGTCTTCCACATTAGGCTTTTGACGCGCTGTCGTCCCAGACGATCGACCCGAGATCATTGCATAGAGCGCGGGGAGAACCACAAGGGTCAAAAGAGTGGCACTGATCAAGCCTCCGATGACGACCGTTGCCAGCGGCCTCTGGACTTCTGCTCCTGTCCCCGTCGCCAAGGCCATAGGCACGAACCCGAGCGAAGCGACCAGCGCTGTCATGACGACGGGGCGCAGCCGTGTCATGGCCCCTTCGAGAATCGCCTTTTGCCGGTCATATCCTTCGTCGATCAGCTGCTTGATATAGGTGAGCATCACGAGACCGTTTAGAACGGCGACCCCGGATAGAGCAATAAAGCCAACGGCTCCCGGAACGGAGAAGGGCATTCCACGAAGCCAGAGCGCGGCAACGCCGCCGGTCAGAGCAAGCGGTACGGCGGTAAAGACCAGGATCGCATCCTTCACCGAGCCGAGCGCCTGATAAAGTAGCAGGAAGATCAAGAAGAAGCAGCCAGGCACCACGATCAGCAGTCTTTGCCGGGCTGATGAGAGATTCTCGAACTGGCCACCCCACGTCACGTAATAGCCGGCGGGTAATTCTATTTCCTCAGCGACTTTTTTCTGCGCTTCAGCAACCAGCGAGCCGATGTCGCGCTCACGGACATTGGCGGTCACGACGATCCGACGCTTGCCATTTTCGCGCGAAATCTGATTAGGCCCTTCGGCGATGATGAAGGATGCAACC
>JAEXXW010000349.1 GCA_023405565.1 Pseudomonadota bacterium | reverse complement strand
GTTTTTCTCCCATTTCATCCTTCGGCTGGATGCCAAGGGCCGGATTTCCGTCCCTGCGTCCTTCGCGCTGTGCTGGCGCAGGAGGGTGGGGAAAGCCTGTTTTGCTATCCGGCTTTGGACCGGCCGGCGGTGGAGGCCGGCGGCCGGGTGCTGCTGGCCGAGATCGAGGATCTGATCGGCCGGTTCCCACCGTTTTCCGACGAGCGCGAGCAATTCGCGACGGCGCTCTATGGGACCAGCGAGACGTTGAAGATCGACGCGGAGGGGCGCGTCACCCTCAGCGAACAGTTGAAGGACCATGCCGGGATCATGGACGCGGCGGCGTTCGTTGGTCTTGGCCACAAGTTCCAGATCTGGGCACCGGACCGCTTCAGTGCTCGCCTTTCCGAGGCCACCGGAAAGATGCGGGCACTGCGCAAGCGGTTGGGGGCCGAGCGTGCGGCAGACCCGCAAGGGGCACGGGAATGATGACGGGCCGCGACAGCGGAAACGCTGTCGATGGCGGACTGGCCCGGCACATTCCCGTGCTCGCTCGACCGGTGCTCGATTATCTTGCGCCGCGCGACGGTGGCATCACCATCGATGGGACCTTCGGCGCTGGGGGCTATAGCCGCGCGATCCTTGCCGCGGCCGATTGCAAGGTCATTGGCATCGATCGCGATCCGACTGCGATTGCCGGCGGTCAGGACCTGGTTGCGCAGGTGAATGGCCGGCTGACGCTGATCGAGGATCGCTTCTCCAATCTCGACGAGGTGGCGCGCTCCCTTGGCCATGATGCCGTCGATGGTGTGGTGCTGGATATCGGTGTGTCGTCGATGCAGTTCGATGAAGCCGAGCGTGGCTTTTCGTTCCGCTTCGATGCACCACTCGATATGCGTATGGGCAGCGACGGGCCGAGCGCGGCCGATCTCATCGCCGTCGCTTCCGAACGCGATCTGTCTTTCATCATCTCCATTCTCGGCGAGGAGCGCTTTGCGCGCGGCATCGCCCGCGCCATTGTGCGGGCGCGCACCGATGCGCCGATCCGCACGACAAAAGAACTGGTGGCGATCATCGAGCGTGTGGTGCGGGCCAAGCCGGGTGCCATTCACCCGGCGACTCGCACATTCCAGGCGCTGCGCATCTTCATCAACGAGGAATTGTCCGAACTCGCGATGGCCCTGTCGGCCGCGGAACGGATCTTGAAACCGGGCGGGCGCCTCGTCGTGGTGACGTTCCATTCGCTGGAAGACCGCATCGTCAAGACGTTTCTGGCCGAACACAGTCGCGTCGTGGCCGGTTCGCGCCATGCGCCGGAGCTGCGTGGTCCGGCCCCGACTTTCACAGCACTCACGAAGAAGCCTGTGATTGCGGACGAGTATGAGGTGGCTGCCAATCCGCGCGCCCGCTCGGCCAAGCTGCGTGCCGCAGAGCGCACCGATGTGGCCGCGCGCGAAGCGGATATTGCCGATCTGCTGCCGCGCCTGCCTTCGCTCGACAATGTCATGAGAGGCGGCCGATGATTCTGCGCATCATTCATGCCTCGGTCATCGTCGCGCTGATCGCGGCTGCGACCTATGTCTACGACATCAAGTTCGAATCGACGATGCAGGCAGAACGGCTGGCGAAAATTCGCGCCGAGATTCGCCGTGAGCGTGATGCCATCGCGGCGTTGCGCGCGGAATGGTCCAAGCTGGATTCGCCCGATCGGGTCGAAGGCCTTGCGCAGCGATATCTGCCATTGAAGACCACGGATGCGCGCCAGGTCGATCAGCTTGCCGATCTGCCGGAGCGTCCGAAGTCGCCTTTGTTTGCCGATCAGCCCGATCCCATCGGGGCATTGCTCAGCGTCGAACAGGAGAAGGACATTCCGACGGGCTCCACTGGAGCGCAGGGCGAGTGATGACCGGAAACGCCGCACCCAATCCGGCAAAGCCGAAACTCAGCCTTGTTGACCGGCTGCTCTATGGCAATGTCGATCGCGAGGCCAAGGGCCGGGCCCGTGTCGGGCTGGCGATCCTGGCCTTTGTCTGCATCTACATCGTCATTTGCGGCCGTCTTGTCTATCTTGCCTCGACATCCGACGGGCAAAGCGCGCGGCGGGGCGGCGGCGATATCATCGCAACGGCGCGTCCCGACATCACCGATCGCAATGGCGAAGTGCTGGCGACCGATGTGCGCATGCCATCGCTGTTCGGCGAACCGCGCCGCCTCATCGATGTGGATGAAGCGGTCGAATTGCTGACCGCCACAGTACCCGATCTCAATGCCAGCGAAGTCCGCGACCGGTTATCATCCAAGCGTGGCTTTGTGTGGCTCAAGCGCGAAATCACCAAAGAACAGCAAAAGCAGATACACCGGCTCGGTATTCCCGGTATCGGCTTTCGCGCCGAGAACAAAAGGGTCTACCCGAATGGTTCATCGGTTTCGCATGTGATCGGCCATGTGAACATCGACAACCAGGGCATTGCCGGCATCGAAAAGTGGCTCGACGGCCGCGGACTTGCGGACCTGCATTCGCTTGGCTTCGCCAATGACCGGCAGCAGAAGCCTGTGGAGCTTGCCGTGGATCTTCGCGTGCAGCATGCGCTGCGCTCGGAATTGCTCGCGGCGCGCACGAAATACAAGGCCAAGGCGGCGGCCGGATTGATTACCGACGTCAATACCGGCGAAATCGTCTCGATGGTCTCGGTCCCCGATTACGATCCGAACGATCCACGAGAGGCTCTGGACAAGGATCGCATCAATCGCCTGACCACCGGCGTGTTCGAGATGGGCTCGACCTTCAAGGCGCTGACGGTGGCGATGGCGCTGGATTCCGGCAAGATCACGCTTGGCTCGTCTTTCGACGCACGCAACTCGCTCCGTTACGGCAAGTTCAGCATCAACGATTTCCATGCGCAGCGTCGGATCCTGACGGTACCGGAAATTTTCACCTATTCGTCGAACATCGGCACAGCGCGCATGGCGCTGGCCCTCGGTGTCGAGCACCACAAGTCCTTCCTGAAAAAGATGGGCCAGCTTGACCGTTTGCGCACCGAAATCCCCGAAAGCGCCGAGCCGCTCGTTCCCAAGCGCTGGGGTGAATTGAATACGGTAACGATCGCCTTCGGTCATGGTCTCTCGGTTGCGCCGTTGCAGGCGGTGATGGGCATTTCCGCGTTGATGAATGGCGGCAAGCTGATTCCGCCGACCTTCCTCAAGCGAACCGAAGCCGAAGCGGCCGAACTGGCCAAACAGGTAGTGAAGCCGGAAACCAGCGACCGCATGCGCTATCTGATGCGGCTGAATGCGGAGAAGGGCTCAGCCCGGCGCGCCGACGTTGAGGGCTATTATGTCGGCGGCAAGACAGGAACGGCGGAAAAGGTCGTCAATGGCCGGTATTCCAAGACTAAATTGCTGACGAGCTTTACGGCTGTCCTGCCGGCCGACAAACCGCGCTATCTCATTCTCATCATGCTGGACGAACCGCAGCCCATTCCCGAGACCAAGGGCTACGCGACATCGGGCTGGAATGCGGTGCCGGTCGCAGGTCTCGTGATCTCGCGCGTTGCGCCCTTGCTGGGCATTGAGCCGCGCTTCGATCTGCCGCCGGCCGATCGGCTGATCCTCGCGGCGACGGCCTCGACACGGCGATAGGAACTCCTGCTCTCCTTATCGGAGAAGCACAAGACAAGATGAGTTGAGCTTTTCTTGTCTGCGCCCCCTTGCCGGATCGGCCGGGGCGTGGAACATCGGCAACGATGAAGCTATCCCAGATTCTAGAAGGTATTGCGGAACCGGACGCCGCGCCGGCAGCGATCGAAATCAGCGGGGTAACCGCCGATAGCCGCGCCGTCAGACCGGGCGATCTGTTCGTTGCAATTTCCGGCAACAAGACCGATGGCATGCGCTTTGCGGCCGATGCGGCCAAGGCGGGTGCCGTCGCCATTCTCGCCGAAGGAGCGCAAGAGCAAAGCGCGGCCGGACTTCCTGTCATCCATGTTGCCAATGTGCGTCGCGCATTGTCTCTCGCTGCGGCGAAGTTGCATGCGCGGCAGCCGGCGACAATCGTCGCCATCACCGGCACCAGCGGCAAGACATCCGTTGCCGCGTTCACGCGTCAGATCTGGGACGCGGTCGGCCATGCCGCCGCCAGCATCGGCACCATTGGTGTCGTGTCACCGAAAGGCGAGACCTACGGCTCGCTGACCACGCCCGATCCGGTTGAACTGCATCGCACGCTTGACGAACTGGCCGGCGAAGGCGTGACGCATCTGGCGATGGAAGCGTCTTCACACGGACTTGATCAGCATCGTCTCGATGGCGTGCGCGTGGCCGCCGGCGCCTTCACCAATCTCAGCCGCGATCATCTCGATTATCACCCCGATCTGGCTTCCTATC
>JAEXXW010000321.1 GCA_023405565.1 Pseudomonadota bacterium | reverse complement strand
TCCGGCTTTTCCTTCGTGGCGGGAGTCCACATCGTCGTTCCGACGCGCTAAGAGGTGCCGACAGACCGGAGATGACTGTGGCAGCAGAGCTCGTATCATTCACCCTTGCCGACCTCGCCCAGCGCGTGAAGGAACGCGCGCAGGCTAGCGCCGATGTGTCCTATACCCGCAAGCTGCTCGACAAGGGCGTGGCGCATTGCGCCAAGAAATTCGGCGAGGAAGCGGTGGAAACGGTGCTGGCGGCTGTCGGCGAGGATCGCGAGCGGGTCATTTCCGAAGCCGCCGACGTTCTTTACCATCTCGTGGTGTTGCTGGAGGCGCGCGGGATCGCCGTGACGGAAGTCGAGACGGAATTGGCCACGCGCACGGCGCAGTCGGGTTTGCAGGAAAAGGCCTCGCGCCCGCGCGAGTGATGGAAGCGACTCCCATGGAACAGCGTATCGAACCGGAAGTCTCGCCCTATCGCAGCTTCAGCCGCGTCCAATGGGCCGCGCTGCGCGCTGACACGCCGATGACCTTGAACCCGGAAGAGGTGGCGGTGTTGCGCTCGATGCACGACCGCCTCGACATGGAAGAGGTCGAGCACATCTACCTGCCGCTGTCCCGCCTTTTGTCGATGTATGTCGCCGCCTCGCAGCGGCTGTTTCGCGTTCAGCAAAGCTTTCTCGGCACCGAGGATTCCAAGGTGCCTTATATAATTGGTGTCGCCGGGTCGGTCGCGGTCGGCAAATCCACGACGGCCCGCGTGCTGCAGGCGCTTCTGGCGCGCTGGCCGAACACGCCGAAGGTCGATCTCGTCACGACCGATGGCTTTCTCTATCCGAATGCAGTGCTGGAACGCGAAAGCCTGATGGAGAAGAAAGGCTTTCCGGAAAGCTACGACCTGCCGGAATTGCTGCATTTCCTGTCAGGCATCAAGGCAGGCCGACGGCCGATGCGGGCGCCGATCTATTCGCACATTGTCTATGACGTCGTACCCAATGAATGGATCGAGATTGATCGGCCGGACATTCTGATCGTCGAGGGACTGAACGTGCTGCAGACCGGCCGTCCGCCCAAGGAAGGCAAGGCGGTGCCGTTCGTGTCCGACTTCTTCGACTTCTCGGTTTACATCGATGCGTCCGAGGATGTGCTGGAACGCTGGTATGTCGATCGCTTCCTGGCCTTGCGGCTGACCGCATTCCGCGATCCGATGTCCTATTTCCATCGCTATTCGCGCTTGTCGGATGACGAGGCGGTCGTGACCGCGAAGGGCATCTGGAACCGGATCAATCTCGTCAATTTGCGCGAGAATATCCTGCCGACACGGCAGCGTGCCGATCTCATCCTGACCAAGAATGCGCAGCACCTGATCGACGAGGTCGCGCTGCGGCGGCTCTGATCGCGAGGAGCAGGACCGCAGTCGTTGTTCTTACGCCGCGAGTGCCGCGGTGACCGGATAGCCGGACAGAATCTCGGCGAGCTTGTCGCGGTCCAGCGGTTTGGCGATGAAATCGTCCATCCCGGCGGCGAGGCAAGCCTCGGGGATATCGGCGGACGCGCTGGCGGTGAGTGCGATGATCGGTGTATGCCGCGCACTGTTCGCGGTTTCGATCGCGCGGATGCGGCGCGTCGCCTCAAACCCGTCAATGCCGCTCATGCGCAAATCCATCAGGATCAGGTCAAAATGCTGATCGGTACTATGCGCGGCGAGAAAAGAGTCCAGTGCAGCATCGCCGCTGGCGACGACCGTCGGGCGATGTCCGAGCTTTTGCAGCAATGCGCGCGTGAGCAGTGCATTGATCTCGTTGTCTTCGGCGACAAGGATAGACAGACCATTTGATGTGTCGCGCACGCTCCGCGGCGCGTCAACCGAGCTGTCGTCGCTCAATTGCGCGAAGCCATCATTGTCGAGATGCAGCCGCTCGGCGAGCGATGCGGCACGCACCGGTTTCACCAGATAGCCAGTGAAGCCGCGGGCTCTCAAGTCATCCAGCTCATTGCGGGCACCGGGCGTCATGGTGACGAGGCGGCAAGGCACCGAACGTGTTGCCGAAAGCAATGCATGAATTGCGTCCGCACCGAGCGTGTGATCGATCAGGATTGCACTCCAGTTGCGTTCCGGCAGCAGCGCCGTCGCTGCGGCTTCATTCGGCGCGATGGCAATGCGTGCGCCCCAACGCTTGAGGCGGCGAGCGATCAGGGACGCTTCGATGGGCGACGGTGCAACGATCATGACGCTGTGGTCAGCGAGAGCGGGGGCAGTGAAGGCCGGTTTGCTGTTCGTATCGGCGGCCGGCAATGACACGACCACTTCGAACAAGGCGCCCGCGCCGGGAATGCTCTCGACGGTGATGCGACCATGCATGCTCTCGACGATACGCCTGGAGATGGCGAGACCAAGCCCCGTGCCGTGCGCCAGGTTCACGCCTGCTTCGCCCTGTTCGAATTCCTGGAAGATCTTGCCCTGATCCTCCGGCGTGATGCCGATGCCAGTGTCGCGCACCTTGAACAGGATTTCGTTCGTCCCTGCACCGGGCTCGACGACAAGGGCGACGCCGCCTTTGTCCGTGAATTTGATCGCGTTGCCAGCGAGATTCATCAGCACCTGACGCAGGCGGGTCTGATCGCCGATGACCTGCGCGGGCAGGCGTTCGTCAATGTCGCTGGCGATTTCAAGGCCTTTCGCCTGGGCGCGCGTCGCCAGCAATTCAGTCACATCTTCGATCATGGCGCCGAGCGCGAAGGGCCGCGCTTCAAGGTCCAAGCGTCCGGCCTCGATCTTCGAGAAGTCGAGGATTTCCTCGATCAGCGATAGCAATGTCTCGCCGGATGTCTTCACCGCGCGGGTATAGGTCGTCTGCTCCGGCGTCAGGCGCGTATCGAGCAGAAGATCCGCCATGCCGATGATGCCGTTCAGAGGCGTGCGGATCTCATGCGAGACCGTGGCGAGAAAGCGCGATTTGGCACGATTTGCGGCCTCCGCCTGATCGCGCGCATCGGTCAGGGCACGGTCTGTCAATCCGGCCTCGCCGCCTTGCGCGGGCGTCCCTTGACGAGAAGCGAGAAAGGTGCGCGTTCGCTCCTCGGTCTCTTGCATGTGCCGGATGCGATCGGACAAATCTTCGTTGCTTGCTTCGAGCCGCAGGATTTTTGTGCGCAGATTACGGTTGCGGTGGAGCTGCAAGGCCAACAGACCGCAAACCAAAGCGAAAAACACGGACATGCCGGTGGCGAAAGCGGCCGGATCATAGCCGGCAATGTTGCTCGTTGCGCCGATCGCAAGACCGGTGACGGTCCAGACCGCAGCAAGGATCAGAAAGGCGATGCGTGCGAGGCGGAAAAGCAAGCTTTGCACGCGCAACACGTTCATCTTGCCTGATTCCCCATTCGCGGCACCGGCGCTGTTCGAAAGCGGGCGTCCTGCCATCGCCTTCCCCGACAGTGATGAGGGGGCGTTGCGATAGCCTTTAAAACGGCAGTGGCTCAGGCGAGCCTGTGCTTGCGGGGTTAATCTCGCCTCTCGGCAAAACCTAAAATTTTATCAATTACGCCGGGTCAGGCCGCGCGCCGCATGTCGTCGGCCAGCGCGCGATAGGACAGGGCCTCGGCGAGGTGGATACGGCCGACAAGATCGGCGCCGTCGAGATCGGCCAGTGTGCGGGCAACTCGCAGCACGCGGTGATAGCCGCGCGCGGATAATTGCATCGCATCGGCGGCATCGCGAAGCAGCGCAATGCCGGTCTTGTCGAGTTTGGCGATGTCTTCCAGCAGCGTGCCAGATGCCTGTGAGTTCGTGCGAATGTGCGGCAAACCGAGGGCCGCATAACGGTCCGCCTGAATGTCTCGTGCCCGCGCGACCCGTGCCGCAACTTCGGCCGAGCCTTCCGCCGGCGCGGGCAGGATGAGATCGGCCGCGGTCACGGCCGGCACTTCGATATGCAGATCGATGCGATCGAGCAGCGGACCGGACAGCCGCATCTGATAATCGGCGGCGCAGCGGACATTGGGACCGCGCTTGCACGCATAACCCGGATCGTTGGCGCGGCCACAGCGACAGGGGTTCATCGCCGCGATCAGCATGAAGCGCGCCGGATAGGTGATGCGGTGATTGGCGCGGGCGATCGAAACCTCTCCCGTCTCAAGCGGCTGTCGCAGCGAATCCAGCGCCTGTCCCTGAAACTCCGCAAATTCATCGAGGAAGAGAACGCCGCGATGCGCCAGCGATACTTCTCCCGGTCGCGCACGCAATCCGCCACCGACCAGAGCCGGCATGCTGGCCGAATGATGTGGCGCGCGGAATGGACGGCGATTGGTCAGCGAGCCGTCCGCAATTGCGCCGGCGACCGATGCAATCATCGAGACTTCGAGCAGTTCCTCCGGCGTCAGTGGCGGCAGGATCGACGGCAGACGTGCCGCCAGCATCGATTTGCCGGCACCTGCCGGTCCGACCATCAGAAGGTTATGTCCGCCGGCGGCGGCGACTTCGAGCGCGCGCTTGGCGCTTTCCTGTCCCTTGATGTCGGCAAGATCGAGCAGTGTCGCCTCGCTTTCGCGGATTTGCGGCTGCGGGCGCGACAGGACTTGCGTGCCACGGAAATGATTGGCGAGCTGGATCAGCGAGCCTGCGGCGATGATCTCCATTTCGGGACTGGCCCAGGCCGCTTCCGGCCCGCAGGCTTTCGGACAGATCAGGCCCTCGCCGCGCGCATTCGCGCCGATCGCGGCAGGCAATACGCCAGCGACCGGTGCGATTGATCCGTCGAGCCCGAGTTCGCCGAGCACCGTGAAACCCGACAGCGCGTCATGAGGGATAGCGCCAATCGCCGCCATCAGACCAAGTGCAATCGGCAGATCGTAATGACTGCCTTCCTTCGGCAGATCGGCCGGCGCGAGATTGACGGTGATGCGGCGCGCCGGCAGCGCCAGCCCCGATGCGATCAGCGCGGCGCGCACGCGTT
>JAEXXW010000288.1 GCA_023405565.1 Pseudomonadota bacterium | reverse complement strand
GGTGTGGGCGCAGGCGCATGACCACTTTCGCGCACCGCAAGAGAAGTGACATGCCAGTCGAGATGATCCACCGCAAACCTTCACGCGAATTGACCGGGCGCACCGTCCTGATCTGCATGGTTGCCTTTTTTGGAATCGTGGCAGCCGTGAACGCCGTCATGATCAAGGCTGCGGTTTCGACATTCGGCGGGGCCGACACCGACAGCGCCTTCCGCGCGGGCCTCGCCTACAAAAACGAGGAAGCCGCCGCCGCCGCGCAGCAGGCCATGAACTGGCGGGTCGACGGGAAGCTGGCGCGCTCGCCCTCGGGCCAGGTGACGATCACCGTCGATCTGAAGGATGAAGCCAGCCGGACCATCTCCGGTGTCGCGGTCAACGCGCATCTCGCTCATCCGGCGGATGCGCGCCACGATCATCATATCGCGCTGGCACAGGCGCCAGATGGTTCGTTTCGCGGTGAGACCACGGCCATGCCGGGACAATGGACTCTCACCATCGATGTGACACGCGACGGCAACCGCGTTTATCGATCCGTGAACCGGCAGGTCCTCAAATGATACAGACCGAAGGCCCCGATTATTCACACTTCATTCGCGCGCTGCCGAATGGCGATGCCACCATGGAGCTCGTCGTCGATGGCGTTCATTGCGGCGGCTGTATCCGGCGCATCGAACGAACTCTGAAAGAGCTGAACGGCATCACCGATGCGCGACTGAACTTCACCAACCGGCGCCTCACCCTTGTCTGGAAGGATACGCTGTTCGATCCCAACCGCGCCATCCGGTCGCTGGAAAAGATGGGATATCAAGCCAATCCTTTCCGGCTGCAATCCAGCGAAGACAAGGAAGCCATTCAGTCGCGGTTTCTCATCCGCTGTCTTGCGGTCGCTGGCTTCGCGGCAATGAATATCATGCTGCTGTCGGTATCGGTGTGGTCGGGCAACGCGACCGATATCACCCCGGATGCACGCGATCTGTTCCATTGGCTGTCCGCCGCGATCGCCCTGCCCGCCGCGGCCTATGCGGGACAGCCCTTCTTCCGGAGCGCGTTCAACGCACTGAAGGTGCGGCAGGTGAACATGGATGTGCCGATCTCTCTCGGCATTCTCCTCGCGCTTGGCATGTCGCTCTACGAAACGATGCATCACGCCGAGCACGCCTATTTCGATTCCGCCATTATGCTGATCTTCTTTCTTCTGTGTGGCCGGGTGCTGGATCAGATCATGCGCCGGCGAACGCGCGCGGTGGCCGGCAATCTGTCCGCGCTCAAGGCGCAGAATGCGCACCGGCTCCTCGATAGCGGCGAACTCGTGCAATTGCCGGCCGCGGCCCTTCGGGTCGATGACCGTATTCTCGTGCGCGCGGGAGAGCGCATTCCCGCCGACGGCATCATCATCGGCGGCCATTCACATCTCGACCAAAGCCTGATCACCGGCGAGACGGCGCCGCATGATGTCCATCCCGGACAAAGGGTCTATGCCGGCAGCATCAATCTCGATGGCGCCCTGACCATTCGCGTCACGGCAGCGGGAGAGAATACGTTTCTGGACGATATCGAACGCCTGCTCGACAAGGCCATTCATGTCCGCTCCCGTTATGTGCGGTTGAGCGACCGTATCGCGCGCGGATATGCGCCGATGGTCCATTCGGCCGCCGCGCTGACCCTTGTGGGCTGGATCCTTGCCGGGCAATCGACGCACGACGCCTTGATTGCCGCCATTTCGGTGCTCATCATCACCTGCCCCTGCGCCCTCGCGCTTGCGATACCGGCCGTTCAGGTCGTCGCGGCCAGCACGCTGTTCCGGTCGGGCGTCTTCCTGAATTCCGGCGACACCATCGAGCGCCTTGCCGAAGCCGACACAGTGA
This sequence comes from Pseudomonadota bacterium, assembly GCA_023405565.1. GTDB lineage: Bacteria > Pseudomonadota > Alphaproteobacteria > Rhizobiales > Xanthobacteraceae > Pseudorhodoplanes. Next base: position 4,659 of record JAEXXW010000288.1, on the reverse strand, counting down.
TCTTCGACAAGACCGGCACCCTGACCCTGCCCGAGCCGCGCATCGTCAACACCGCCGATATCGATCCGGCCGTTCTCGCCCTGGCGGGCCGGCTTGCCCTGGCGAGCCGTCATCCGCTGGCCGCCGCGCTCGCAAAGCATCAGGACAATCTGCAACCGCTGGCGAATGTCACCGAGGAACACGGACGCGGTGTCCGCACGATGGTGGACGGCGTGGAGACAAGGCTTGGCAGTCTGGCATTCTGCAGCATCGCTATGCCCCAAGACCTGCCGTCACGTTACCCTGGCGCTTCGATCATCGCGTTCCGGCACGGTGCGGAGCACGCTGTCTTTGCCATTCATCAGGCACTGCGTCCGGATGCCGAACAGACCATCCGGGACCTCAAATCGCTTGGCTTCGATATCCAAATCCTCTCCGGCGATCGTGAAAGCGCTGTCGAACCAGTCGCGGCCGCGCTTGGCGTGACCACCTGGCGCGGTGGCCTGACGCCTGCGGACAAGGTCGCGGCCATCGAGGCTCTTAAAGGCCAGGGCCGCAAGATCCTGATGGCCGGCGACGGTATCAACGATGCGCCGTCACTGGCCGCGGCCAATGTCTCGATATCTCCGATCAGCGCGGCGGATCTCTCGCAGGCGCAGGCCGACGCCGTGTTCCTTGGTGAAAGCCTGAAACCCGTGGCGTCTACGATCCGCACGGCACGGCGCGCCCGCCGGCTGATGCGGCAAAACCTCTGGCTGGCGCTGATCTACAATCTGATCGCGGTCCCGATCGCGATGGCAGGCCTTGTCACGCCGCTGATCGCGGCAGCGGCAATGTCAGGCTCGTCCGTTCTGGTGACACTCAACGCGCTTCGGGCGCGCGGTGGCGCACAGTCGCTGCCGACGGCCGAGATTCCCTCTCCCGCGACGGTGGTGAGGCCGGCATGAATGTCCTCGTTTACCTGGTTCCGATGGCGCTCGGCCTTGGCCTGACGGGCCTGTTTGCCTTTCTCTGGTCCCTGAGAAGCGGTCAATACGAAGATCTCGACGGAGCCGCCTTGCGCGTTCTCGATAACGACGATCTTGAATGAAGACCTCATGCGATGCGACGAGAGCGTGCTGATCGCGCATGTCTCGATACCTGCCTGCACACTACGCGATACGCGCATGATAAATCTTTAGGCAAGGCGGGATCAACGGGCTATGGCGCGGTCCTGCGGAACGTAATAAGCCCTCTGCTCGAGTTCAGACACCGATCCAGGTCACGATCATGAGCGTTCGTTCCGCATCAACATCCGCGACAGCTGCGGTACAAGACAGCGCAGTGCCGCTGTTGTTCCAGCCCATCGCGCTGCGCGGCGTAACGGCACGCAACCGGATCGTGGTGTCACCGATGTCGCAATATTGCGCAGTCGATGCCGCACCGACCGACTGGCATCTCGTCCATCTCGGCAAGTTCGCTATGGGCGGCGCGGGCATCATCTTCGTGGAAGAGACAGCGGTCGAGGAGCGTGCGCGCAAGACCTATCATTGTCCTGGCATCTATACCGACACCCAAGCAAAGGCTTGGCGCCGCATCACCGATTTCCTTCGCCAGCAAGGATCGCTCAGCGCCATCCAGCTCGGCCATGCCGGCCGCAAGGTCGCGACCAAAGCGCCGTGGGAAGGGTTCTCACCGCTCACGGAAGAAGACGGCAAGGCCGGCGAGCCGCCATGGCGTGGCATTGCGCCGAGCCCCATCGCCTTCAAGCCGGGCGCGATGGTCCCACTCGAAATGGATCACGATGACATCAGGACGGTGATCCAGAGCCATGTCGAAGCCTGCCAGCGCTCACTCGATGCCGGCTTCGATATCTGCGAAATCCATGGCGCGCACGGCTACATTCTCCAGCAATTCCTCTCGCCGATCACCAACAAGCGCAAAGATGGCTATGGCGGCGACATTGAAGGGCGGATGCGGTTCACGCTGGAACTGATCGAGGCGGTACGCGCCGCATGGCCGGCGGACCGGCCGCTCTTCTTCCGCGCGTCCTGCGTCGATGGCAAAGGCGGCGCCTGGGAGCTTGAGGATACGATCGTTCTCTCCAAGGAATTGAAGCTGCGCGGCGTCGACGTGATCGATTGCTCCTCGGGCGGCATCGAGGGGCCGCTGACGCTCGCTGTCGTGCCGCGCGTGCCCGGCTATCACGTGCCGTTTGCAGAACGCATCAAGAAGGACGTCGGCATTCCGACCATGGCTGTCGGCCTGATCACCCAAGCACAGCAGGCCGAAAGCTATCTCGCCGAAGGCAAGTGCGACCTGATCGCATTGGCCCGCGAGATGATGTGGAATCCGAACTGGCCCGTGCATGCGGCTGCAGCGCTCGGCGGCATCAATCCCCTCGATCTCCTGCCGCCATCCTATTCATGGTGGCTGCGCCGGCGCGAGGAGGTCCGCCAGCTCTATCCGACTGGCACCGAAGCGGCCGCCGCGCAATAGCCGACCGGACCTCACGCCGGGCGGCTGACGCCGTCGCCTTGAACCGATATCTTGCATCGGTATCAAGCGTGTAACCGACGCACATACCGGGGGGCTGGCGCCGCATATGAACCGCCACCATATCGCGGCCGTCAACGCCTTATCTTTCCCCCGAAAAAACAAAGCTCTCAGATGCCGCAACAAATCGAACTCGGCCTCGACACCTTTGGTGATGTCACCCATGGCGCCGATGGCAGCCCGCTTCCACAGGCGCAGGTCATCCGCAATGTCATCAATGAAGCCGTGCTGGCGGATGAGACCGGCATCGATTTCATCGGGCTTGGCGAACATCATCGCGCCGACTTCGCCATCTCCTCGCCGGAGATCGTCCTCGCCGCCATTGCCGGCCGGACGAAACGCATCAAGCTTGGCTCCGCCGTTACGGTGTTGAGTTCGGACGATCCGATCCGCGTCTTTCAGCGTTTCTCGACGCTGAATGCCGCATCGAACGGCCGCGCCGAAGTCATCCTTGGTCGCGGTTCGTTCACAGAGTCCTTCCCGCTCTTTGGCTATGAACTGCGCGACTATGAAACCTTGTTCGAGGAAAAGCTCGACCTGTTCGCAGCCTTGCTGCGTCAGGAGCCGGTGACATGGGAAGGCACAACACGTGTGCCGCTCAAGAACCAGAGCGTCTATCCGCAGACCGAAACGCCCTTCACCACCTGGGTCGGGGTCGGCGGCAGTCCGGAATCCGTCGTGCGCGCGGCGCGCTATGGTTTTCCGATGATGCTGGCGATCATCGGCGGCGATCCGGCGCGCTTCAAACCGTATGTCGATCTTTATCACCGTGCATTGAACGAGCTCGGCAAGCCCGTGCTGCCGATCGGCGTGCATTCGCCCGGTCATGTCGCCGAGACCGACGAGCAGGCGCGTGAGGAGTTATTCCCGGATTACAAGACAATGCGCGATCGCATCGGTGCCGAACGCGGATGGCCGCCGATGGGCCGCGCCGAGTTCGATCAGGAGATCAGCCGTGGCTCGCTCTATGTCGGCTCACCGGAAACGGTCGCGCGCAAGATCGCCAATACGGTCAAGTCGCTCGGCGTGTCACGCTTCGACATGAAATACAGCGCCGGGCCACTCGCCCACGAGAAGATGATGAAGAGCATCGAGCTCTACGGCACCAAGGTCATCCCGCTGGTACGGTCCATGCTGGAGGAAAACTGAACGGCTCGTCAGCGCGTTCAGTCAACGCCCGACGTTGCCCGGCGTTTTGAATGGCGCCCGAGATGAACCACTGGCCCCATGGATATTTAAACTCTCTTGAACTCAAGCGTTGGTTTAGCCGCACCATATCGTCAAGACGTGACGAGTGATCCAGTCATTCTCCAACATCGATCAGTTTCTCGATAAGAAATTCAAACGCGAGACGCTCGGCAGGATTAAGCGGCTCGAGGGTCGCATCGGCAATTTTTCGCATCACTGGAATCAATTCGGCAATTAACGCCTCGCCTGCCGGCTCGAGCTTCACGATGACCTTACGGCCGTCGGACTTGTCCGCTCGAAGAGACACGAGTTTGCGCTTGCGCAAACGGTCGATCACGCCGCGTACCGTCGACAGATCGATCGCCGCGGCGGCTCCCAGCTCGGAAAGCGAGAGGGAGCCTTGATAGTGCAGAACACTCAGCGCGCTGGCCTGGACAGAGCTCAAAGACGGATCGGGACAATGTTGTTGCCAGATGCCCTGGTTCTTCTGGTGAATCTTGCGCAGGAAGAAGCCGACCCGAAGTCGTCCATCTTGCACGACATCCTTGTGGCTACTCGCCGCTCGATCTTCATCAGCCATTCTGTCGCCCCTCGGCACTGTGTAAGTTACTGATATTATACGGGTTCGAGACCCGCAATACACAGCGCCGACTGGCGACCGCAACCCTCCCCCTCAATACGAAAGGAGATCGGCAATAGCCTTGTCGACAAAGGCAATGTCTTCGGAAGCGCCCCCCGGAGCCCCCGCACGATGCCCCCAAATCGACGGCAGCACGCGCAGCTCAGCATTCGGCATATGCGCAACCTCGTATTCACTGTCTTCGGGCGGAAAGTACAGGTCGCTACGCGAGGGCATCACGATTGATCGGGCGGAAATCGCGTTCAGCGCCTCCTCGAAATTGCCGTTGAAGCGCTCGTTTGCGCTTATATCCGCATTCTGCCACGTGGCAATCTGCG
>JAEXXW010000275.1 GCA_023405565.1 Pseudomonadota bacterium | reverse complement strand
CTGAAGGAACAATGTCAGTTAACCTTGATGAGGCCGATGAAGCCTGGTCGACCTTGACCGCGGCTGGCGCCAATCATGCCATTTCTGCATTCAAATCGGCTGAATTTGATTTGTTAGGCCCCAAAGCTCGCAAGCTTATTGAAAACGGGAACCAGATCTCCGCTACTCACGCTATCTAGCTCCTCACATCACCGCGTCGGCGCTTCGACGAATCCATGCAGGATTTCGATCTCATTCTCACCCCCAGTTCACCAGCAGGGGAAGGCCTCCAGCTCAACATGAGCAAGTCGCATATTCAATATGATCGAAGCAGAATTTCTGGCTTCGAAACGCGGGCTGCACCTTAGGATTGATCAAAGATCGTTGCGTGTCGGATCGAGTGCCCGCTGCAACGACATATAGCGCTGAGAGGATCTGTGAACAGGAGCATTTTCAACGTTCAAAATTTCATGTTCCAGCAAAATAAGAGACAAAAGCCTTCAGGAGCAACCTCGTAGATTACTCCAGTTCCTGGTGGTGTCGGCCCTTTGACGATGACGATGCTGCTGGTCAATACGACCGAGCTAGCAGAGCGCACCCTGTCAGCACCGATCACGAAATAGCGCACCGCACATTATAATTAGCCGCGCCGCGCTCGGTCTGTAGCCAATACGCATTCACCGGCTGAGCCAATAACGGCATTTCATACATACCAAACGAGCGAACACTAGTTCGCCACCCCTCCGGTCCCAAGATAGGCCGCAATAACCTTCTCATCATTCAGCACCACATCCGCTGGTCCGCTCGCCAGCGTGCGCCCGTAATCGAGCACGTGGATCCGGTCGGCGAGGTCCGCGACCATCTGCATATCATGCTCGATCCAGATCATAGCAATACCGAGCTGGTGCTTGATGCGCAGGATGAAACGGGCGAGGTCCTCGCGCTCCTCGCGGTTGAGGCCGGCGGAGGGCTCGTCGAGCAGCAGCAGGGCCGGCTCGAGCGCGAGCGCACGCGCAAAGCCGATGATCTTCTGCGTGCCGAACGGCAGGCTGCCGACGGGCGTGTGGCGATAGCGTTCGAGTTCGACGAATTCGATAATCTTCTCTACCGCCTCGCGCTGGCGGATTTCCTCACGCCGCACGCTCGGCAGGAACAGCATCTCGGCGAGCGGATTGCCCTTGATGCGCGGATGGCGGCCGGTGAGCAGATTGTCGATCACACTCATTTGCGGAAACAGTTCGCCGTGCTGGAAGGTGCGAGCGATGCCGAGCGCTGCGATGTCATGCGGCTTCCTGCCGGCGATGTTCTCACCGCGAAAGCGGATCGCGCCGCCCCCGGGATAGATGCCGCTGATGCAGTTGAACACGCTGGTCTTGCCGGCGCCGTTCGGGCCGATCAGCGCCAGCAGTTCGCCGCGCTCGACCGAAAGCGAGACGCCATCCAGCACCACAAGGCCGCCGAAGCGCAGCGTGAGCTTGTCGATGTCGAGCTCAGCCATACCACCTCCGGCTGCGGCGATATTGCTTGACGTCGCGATAGCTACGCCGCGTAGAGCCGCCCGCCTGTCCGAGATAGAATTCCTGGATGTCGCCGTGGCTCTTTAACCTTGCACTGGTGCCGTCGAGCACGACGCGGCCATTCTCCAGCACATAGCCGTAATCGGCGATTTCGAGCGCCACCACCGCGCTCTGCTCGACGATGACGATGGTGATGCCGAGTTCGTTGCGGATCTGCACGAGGCGCTGCATCAGGTCTTCGACCACGACCGGCGCAAGGCCGAGCGAGAGTTCGTCGACGAGAAGGAGTTGCGGCTTGCACATCAGCGCGCTGGCGAGCGCCAGCATCTGCCGCTCGCCGCCGGAGAGAAGTCCGCCGATGCGCGCCCGCAGATCGGCGAGGCGCGGGAAGAACGAATAGACCTGCTCTTCACGCGCCCGGCGATCAGCCTTGCTCATTGCCGGCGCAAAGGGCGCGGCGAGATTGTCGGCGACGGTGAGATTAGGAAACACCTTCTCGCGTTCGGGCACCAGCACGATGCCGAGCCGTGTCACTTCATTCGGCGGCCGGTTCTCGATGCGCTGGCCCTTGAAGATGATGTGGCCTTCGGTGACGCGCGCATTGTCGATGCCGAGAAAGCCGGACAGCGCGCGCAACGTCGTGGATTTTCCGGCACCGTTGGTGCCGAGAATGGCGACGATCTGACCGCTCTCGATGGGCAGCGACACGCCCTGAATGGCGGTGATGGCGTGGTGATACACCACTTCCAGCTTTTCGGCGGTGAGCAGCGTCTCACTCATTTGCGCGCTCCCGCCATCGGCCGATGCTTGAACGGCCATAACAGGAAATAGCTCTGGATGCGGCGCCAGATGCCGACAAGGCCGAGCGGCTCGAACACGAGGAACAGGATCATGACGAGGCCGAAAGCGGCATAGTTCACCGCGAACAATTGCCCGGCATAGGCCTGCGCATTCGGCAGCTTGAGGATGATCGCCTCGATCGCATAGGGGAAGATGGTGACGAAGAATGCGCCGAGGATCGCGCCGAGCAGCGAGCCCATGCCGCCGATGATCACCATCGCGACATATTGTATGGTGAGGAACAGCGAGAAGGCCTCGACCGAGACGAAGCTGCGGTAATAGGCGAACAAGGCGCCGGCGACCGCGGCGATGGCCGAGGAGATGACGAAGGCGAGCAGCTTGTAGGCGGCGACATTGATGCCGAGCGCTTCCGCGACGGTCTCGTGCGCCTTGATGGCGCGGAAGGCGCGGCCGGTGCGGGTGCGCAGGATGTTGATGCAGATGAGGAGCGTCAGCGCGGCGAAGGCAAGCAGGATGTAATACCAGACCTTGCCGCCATAGAGCGTGAAGCCGAACACGACCGGCGCATCGATGGAAATGCCGGTCGAGAAGCCGCGCTTGGTCTCATACTCGCCGCCGAGATAGACGACGACGAAATGCAGCGCCAGCGTCGAGACCGCAAGAT
>JAEXXW010000100.1 GCA_023405565.1 Pseudomonadota bacterium | reverse complement strand
CCACGCGAGTGCGATATTCCCAAGGTAACAATCGGCTGCCTAGGAAAACCAGCGACAAGATAGCCGTGCGGTGTTCCGGATCGGCAATGCGCGGGTGATGAAGGCGGGCAATGAAATTGCCAATTTTCTCTCGTCGCTGCGCTTCAGGACGGATCGAAAATCGCCGTCGGCAATAGGTGCCATCATCGGCGATATCGTAGTCGTGCCAGACGGTTTCAGCTGACCGATTGATCGTGATCCGCCCGAGCGTTCCAGCGATGTGACACATGTAGTATCTGCCGACGGCGTCGTGACCATTACCAACACCCGCAGGATGGGCGTCACGGTTGGCAAGCAGCAGACGAGGCACCTCCAGCCCCCCCGTGGCCAGGACGAAGGTGCGGGCGTGCGCCGTCGCCGTTTTGCCAGAAAGGTTGCGAAGCGTGACCTTTTTCAGCTCCTGCCCGCTGTCATCAAAGACAAGCTGTGTCGCCGTGGCGTGGAGCAGCACACGCACATTGCTTGCTGTGTCCAAGGTGGCGCGATAGCGGGCAGCAAAATCCGTGGGCTTGCTGAAACGCTCAAGTTCGTCTGTCCTGAAGTCCTCGCTGGCGAAGCCATCGACCATGGGTCGCGTCGGACGGTTGAAAGCCTCGTCTATTTGATACGCAAACGCTCCGGCTTCGCAGACCTCGTTGGCTGCGCGGTAGAAGGGAGCAAGCTCGTCGGCGTTTAAGGGCCATCCACTATGCGGGATGTAGCTTCGGGGCTCGAAATCAATCGGGTCAAACGGAACACAGCGGCCGCCCCAGAGAACGGTGCTGCCACCGAACTGCCGGCAGCGAAAGCGATCCGGTGCGGCATGAAGTTGCTGATTGACGACGTGCCCGGCATACATGGCCTGAATGGGTGCTTCGCGACGGAGCCCGCCGGACTCCACGAGCAGTATTTTCAGGCCGCTATCGCCGAGCTTTAACGCCAGTGATATGCCCGCAGCGCCGGCGCCGATAATGCAGATGTCCGCATTCAACTGCTGACCATCCACAAGCTCTGACATGTCGAGTATCAAGGGACCCGAAGCTCCGCTTTAGTGAAAGGCAAGCGCCTGTCGCATTCTGGCAATCAGTTCAGGTCTGTTGAGCGATTGTCGGAATGATCTTGGTCACGAATTCAATATGCCGTTCCAGCCGAAAGGCTGGTACGGCTTCAATGTTCCAATATAAACGCGTCTCTTCCGGACAGCGCATCTTCTGTTCGTTCATGATGAATTTTGACCGTGAAATTCCGGTGCGTGGCCTTTACAGCAACCGCTCCCAGCAGCGAGTGCCCGACCTCAAAGGCGTGGAAGAACCATTCACCCGATCCATCGACGTGGTTCTGAATGGTCACCGGACGAAGCTCCGGCAGTGCGTCGAAATCGAGCTCAAGGCTATGGAAACCGCCGGCAAGACCATCACCTGTCGCCTTGAGATAGGCCTCTTTCGCGACCCAGGCCCGGAAAAATATGTCCTGCTGCCGCACGGCTGGAACACGCGCCAGTTGGGTGGCCTCGCGTTGGGTGAGGGTGCTGTCCAGCACGTCGTGGAAATGAGGTTGTGATTGTTCGATGTCTATCCCGATCGCGGCTGCTTGACCGAAGGCAAAAGCACAGATTCCGCTGCTGTGACTAAGGTTGAATGCAATTGGCGCGTTCGGAAAGGCGAGGTCGAGCTTGCCCCGCGGGCCGTTTTTGAAAATGATTTCACCCGGCGCGCAGCCGCAAATCCGGGCAAGTATTTCACGGGATCCTGCTCGGCCAACGATGAATTCCTGGGCTCTCGTGTTGGCGGGCATCCCAGCCAGTCGTTCCCTTTCATCCTGCGACAACATGGCCCGCAGAGCTTTCAGCCGCGCATGTGAAACCGCGACCGGCCACGTGACAACGGTTACCAAATGAGCCTTCGAAATAGCGTCCATTGCCGTTGTCGGTTCCATCTCGGGCTTTATCGCAGTTCATGCCGTCATCTTGCAAACCACCAAGAAGAACAGCGACGGGAGGTGCCTTCACAAATCTGTGTTTGCCGATTGATCGCGCCTCATCTGTTTTGATTCAATGTGCTGAACGTCTGCGAATGTGTCAGGCGCGCTTTTCATCATTAATGCTGCCAATTCCGTTGCGCCTCGCGACTGTGCGACATCGTGGTCGCTGCTACGAAACGCGCCAATTAACGATCGTTGACGGAAAGGGGCGCTGGTCCAAATCAGGCACTAGCAACGCACAATAGCTCAATGTACAGTATAAAGCGCGTACAGTTTGCAAGCTTTTCAATACGTGCCCCGACTTCTAAGTTTTATTTTGATTGGTTATTGCGGGCGCCGAGGCGAGTATGAAGATTAGTGCTGCGTTTGTTGCAACATTCATCACTCTGAGTTCCACCGTACAGGCGCAACAGGCTGAGCCGTATCGGCTCGGTGTGCAGGACCGGCTTCGGATTCACGTACACGAATGGCCAACACTCACCGGCGAGTTTGTCGTCGGCTCCGGAGGCACTCTGGTTTTGCCGCTGATCGGCGCAATCGCCGCGGACG
>JAEXXW010000091.1 GCA_023405565.1 Pseudomonadota bacterium | reverse complement strand
GGCCGCGTGCCCGGATTGGTCTGCACCCAGAATTCGGCCCGATCGAAACCATGCGCGCCAGCAGCATTCTTGTCGCTCACGATGGACGTCGAGAATACGGCACGTTCGAGCTTGAGCGGCTTGATCTCGGCATTCACCGCCTTGTCGAGCTTCGCCGCCGCTTTCGCCCGCGCCGCCGACAAAGCGGCCGCAGCGTCCCGGAAACGCGCTTCGGTTTCGGTCGCAACCCGTTCCAGCATGGCGAGCTTTTCCGCACCGGCATCGATCAGCGCGAGATCGCTCGCATATTTCTCCGCCAGCAAGGCCAGACGATCGACCGGCATGTTGTATTTGCGGCCGGCGGCGCGCAACGCAAACAGCCGTTCCTCGATGCGCTCCAGCTCCGCCGGATCGTAATCAGCCGCCCGCAGCGCGGCCTCGAGATGGAGGCGCGCGTCCTCGATCGCGCTCAGGGCCTGATCCAGCGCCTTGATCGCCGGATCGGCCAGCGCCGGGGCTTGCGCCGAACGGCGTTCCAGCCGGCGAATGGCCGCGGAGAACCCTGCGACCGGCGATGCGTTGCCGGCGACCGATTCGTAGGCGTCCTGCAGATCGCCGGCGATCTTCTCGGCCTGCATCATCGCGGTGCGGCGTTCGGCCAAGGTGGTCTCCTCGCCCTCCTCAGGGGCGAGCTTGGTCAATTCGGCTACGGCATGGCGCAGATAATCGGCCTCGCGCTGCGCCCGCGCGATGTCGGCGCGATGGGTTTCGACGGCGTCCGCTGCGATGCGCCGGGCCTCCCAGAGCCGTGCGACCTTTTCGGCGTCCTCGTCGAGTCCGGCATAGGCATCGAGCAGCCGGCGATGGGTCGCCGCGTCCACCAGCGCGCGATCGTCATGCTGACCGTGAATCTCGACCAGCATGGAGCCAAGGCTCTTCAGCACCTGCACCGACACCGGCTGATCGTTGATGAAGGCGCGGGTCTTGCCGTCGGCGGTCTGAACACGGCGCAGGATCAGATCGTCATCCGCATCGATGCCGTGCTCTTTCAGCAATGCACGCGCCGGGTGCCTGGGCAACAGATCAAAAACGGCGATCACCTGCCCCTGCTCCTGGCCCTGGCGCACCAATGTCGCATCGCCCCGAGCACCGAGGGCGAGTGCAAAGGCATCGAGCAGGATGGACTTACCGGCACCGGTCTCACCGGTGAGCACGACAAGCCCCTTGGGGAAGTCGAGATCGAGTTTCTCGATCAGAACGATATCGCGGATGGACAGACGGACGAGCATCTCTCTTGCCTTCGCGTGGCCCGGCCACGATCAGCTCATGTGAGATGAGCCAGCCCGCCGGACATGCACCTATGAAGACTCAACAGGATGAACATAACAAGAACAAAACCGGCGCGACAGCGGAAAAGTGCCCGGTTCCGTCGAAAATGATCGGTCGAAGGCCGATCAGCCCGTGCGCTTGCCCTGGAAGAGCTTGCTGATCCAGGAGGCTTTGTTCTCGGACGGCTCGACACCCCCGCTCTGCACGAGCTTGTAGGCGTCCTGATACCAGCGGCTATCCGGGAAGTTGTGACCAAGCACGGCCGCCGCGGTCTGCGCTTCCTGCACGATGCCGAGCGCCATATAGGCCTCGGTCAGTCGCATCAGCGCCTCTTCGACGTGCCGCGTGGTCTGATACTGGGTCACCACCATCTTGAAGCGATTGATGGCGCCCGTGAAATCCTTCCGGTTCAGGTAATAACGGCCGATGCCCATTTCCTTGCCGGCAAGCTGATCGCGCGCCACATCGAGCTTCTTCTTGGCGTTGGCAGCATATTCCGTGTTCGGATAGCGGCGGATGACCTGCTCGAGCTCGCTCATCGCTTTTTCGGTGCGCTGCTGGTCGCGCGTCACATCCGGGATGTTCTCGTAATAGGATGAGCCGATCAGGAATTGCGCATAGGCGGCGTCCGGACTTCCCGGATGCAGCGACACATAGCGTTTCGCGGCGGCGATCGAGTCGTCGTATTCCTTCGCCTCATAGAAGGAATAGGCCTGCATCAGCAGCGCCTTCCGCGCCCAGTCCGAATACGGATGCTGGCGGTCGACTTCCTCGAATTTCTTGGCAGCGGCGGTGTAATCGCTCTTCTTCTGCAGAAGGTAGAGACCTTCATTATAGAGCTTATCCGCCGGATCGTCGGGGACCATCACGTCGCTGTTGCTCGCGCAGGCCGCCATCGCACCGGCCACCAGCACAAGCGCCGCGACACGTTGAAAAGCGCGGCCGGTCAAACCGGCGAAGGTTCCGAGCGATGCCAAAATGTCCGAACCCGCACTCATGCGCACGACCACGACCCTCAAACCGGAAACACGGTTCCCGGAAACGGGCCGAAACCGGCCCCCAAAGCCAAGCCTCTCTTATCGAAAAGACGAGACTTCCCCAAGCGTCAGCAACGACACCCACTTTGGATTTCGTATGATATTGGGCCGGGATTAAGGCGACGGTTAATTCCGGCCGCTGATAAACCGCTGGCAAATAAGGCCCACGCATTCGCGTGAGCCGCCACCACGACCCAAGCTGACAAATTGCAAGCCGACAAATTGCACGCCGAAGCGTTAACCCGCGTCCGTCAGGACACGTCCGGACCATAGGCCGGAGCAACCATGCCGGCGACTTCGGCGTGGCCGCGCACGGGACGACGCTCGTCGGCCTCGACCACGGAATAAGCCGTCGGGTCGGACATCAGCGCCACCAGCACCGCATGATTGAGGCGGTGACCGCCACGAACCGAGCGATAGGCACCGATGATCGGTGCACCTGCCAGGGCCAGGTCGCCGACAGCGTCCAGCGCCTTGTGGCGGACGAAC